>NZ_JAAVCB010000067.1:0-56481 GCF_014802555.1 Clavibacter sp.
CTCGCCGGCGCCGGCCTGCCGAGCCTCGCCGACCACGCCGGGGAGACGAACCGCCCGCACGTGACGCTGCTGGCGGCCGACGGCCTCGGCGGATCCGCGGACGACGCAGTCCGCGCCGTGGCCGCGGCCGGCCCGCTCCCGACGCTCCGCCTCGGCGGGCTCGTGGTCTTCGGCGTCCCACCGCGCGGCCTCGTGCTGGCCCGGCAGGTCGTGGTCGACGCGGCGCTGCTCGACCTGCACGCGCGGATCCACGCGGCCGTCGACGGCTCCCCAGGAGAAGCGGACGACGAGGACGTCGACGTCGTGCCGCACACCCGCCCCGGGTCGTGGACACCGCACGTGTCGCTCGCGGTCCGGCTCACCGGCGAGCAGCTCGGCGCGGCGCTCGGCCGCATCGACCCGCTCGACGCCCCGGCTGCCGGCCTCCGCCGCTGGGACCCGCACGACCGCACCGTGACGGAGCTCGCGTGACCCGCGCGGCCGCGATCCTCACGGCCACCGCACGCACCCGCGCCACTAGCCTGGATGGAGCACGCACTTGAGACGACGGAGGAGTCGCATGCCGCGGTCCGCGAGATTGCTGGGGGCCGCGCTCGCGCTCGGCCTGGCCGGGGCCCTGGTGCCCCAGATGGCGCAGGCCACGGAGCCGGTCGACTTCGGCGGGGCGACGATCCTCGACCAGGCCGACGCGGTGACGCCCGCGCAGGAGCAGCAGATCCAGCAGGCGATCGACCAGCTCCAGCAGCAGACCGGCGTCACGCTGCACGTCGCGTACGTGGACACCTTCACCGGGGCGTCGGATGCAAAGGCCTGGGGCCAGGAGACGAAGCAGGCGAACAGCTTCGGCAGCTCCGACGCCCTGCTCGCCGTGGCCGTCGACGGCCGCGAGTACGCCTTCCCCACGGGCCAGGTGTCGGGTGACCAGGAGTCATTCGAGACGACCGTGATCGTGCCCCAGCTCCGGGCCGACGACTGGTCGGGCGCCGCCGTGGCGACCGCCCAGGGCATGGAGTCGGTCGCGCGCACCGGCAGCGTCGCCGACACCCGCACCACCCCCTCCGGCGGGAACGACTCCGGCATCGACTTCGGGCTGGTCCTCCTCCTCGTGCTCGGCGCGATCCTGGTGGCCGCCGTCGGCACGACGCTCGTCGGCCGCCGGAGGAAGCGGAAGGCGATCGCCGCGACGCGCCAGGTCGCGCTCGCGGAGATGCGCACGGCCGAGCAGCGCGCGGGCAGCATGCTCGTGCAGCTCGACGACGCGCTCGAGACCAGCGAGCAGGAGGTCGGCTTCGCGGAGGCGGAGTTCGGATCCGGCGCGGTCGGCCCCTACCGCGAGGTGCTCGTCTCGGCGGGCGGCAAGGTCCGCGAGGCCTTCGCGCTCAAGCAGAAGCTCGACGACACGATCGAGGACACCGACGAGGAGCGCCGCACCTGGGCCGCCCGCATCGTCGACCTGTGCGAGGAGGCGCGGGCCGAGCTCGACGCGCAGGCCGAGTCCTTCGAGGAGCTGCGCGCGCTCGAGAAGAACGCGCCGCAGACGCTCGCCGCCATCGTCACCGACGCGGAGGCACTGAAGACGCGGATCGAGCGGACGCAGGAGGCGGTCGATCTGCTCGGCCGCCGCTACGCCGGCCCGTCGATGACGACCGTCACCGGCAACGTCGACCAGGCCCGCTCGCTCCTCTCCTTCGCGACCGACACCGCGCAGGAGGCCGCCGAGGCGATCCGCGCGGGCGACCGCGCCTCGACCGGCGAGATCGCCGTCAAGGTGCGCGCGGCGCAGCAGGCGGTCGGCCAGGCGGGCAAGCTCCTCGACGGCGTCGACCGCGTCTCATCCGACCTCGAGCACGCGTCCACGCGCGTGCAGGAGGAGATCGCCGACGTCCGCAGCGACATCCAGGACGCCCGCGCCGCCCAGCGCGGCGGGCGCATGCCGGAGCTGACGCGGCTGGTGGAGGCGGCCGAGCAGGCCATCGCCGACGCGAAGCCGCTGCAGGGCCGGCTCGCGGATCCGCTCACGAGCGTCACGCTGCTGCAGGAGGCGGAGGCGCGTCTCGACGAGGCGCTCGCGCCCGTGCGGGAGCAGCAGGAGCAGGTGCAGCGCGCGATCGGCTACCTCCCGCGCGCGCTCTCGACCGCCGAGAGCCAGGTGGCCACGGCGCGCGACTTCATCTCGACCCGTCGCGGCGGGGTCGGCGAGGAGGCGCGCACGCGCCTCGCCCACGCCCAGCGCGCGCTCGACGACGCGCACGAGGCCGCCCCGCGCGACCCCGTGCGGGCGGTCGCCGCATCGCAGGCCGCCACCGCGTACTCCGCGCAGGCCATCGAGGCCGCACAGCGCGACCTCGACCAGGGCGGCGGATACGGCGGCTACGGCGGGGGCGGCGGTCTCATGGGCGGTGGATCCGGCATCGGCGGCGCGGTCGTCGGCGGCATCATCGGCGGTCTCCTCAGCGGTGGCGGCGGAGGCGGCGGCTGGGGTGGAGGCGGCGGATTCGGCGGAGGCAGCTTCGGCGGAGGCGGCGGCGGATTCGGCGGCGGTGGAGGCGGCGGATTCGGCGGCGGTGGAGGCGGCGGATTCGGCGGGGGCGGCGGAGGCGGCAGCTTCTAGCCACACGCCGCGACGCCCGCATCACGCGCACGACCAGGACGACGAGAACGAGAGCGACCCATGATCAACCCATTCCGACGAAGCACCAGACGAGAAGGAGCAGCACCCATGTCCAAGCAGTCCATCCTCGGCCGCATCGCCCAGCTCGCGAAGGCCAACATCAACAACCTCATCGACCAGGCCGAGGACCCGCAGCTCATGCTGGACCAGATGGTCCGCGACTACACGGAGAGCATCCGCGAGGCCGAGAGCGCCGTCGCCCAGACCATCGGCAACCTCCGCATGATCGAGGACGACCACCGCGAGGACGTCCAGGCCGCGCAGGACTGGGGTCGCAAGGCCCTCGCCGCGAGCCAGAAGGCGGACGAGTACCGGGGCGCCGGCAACACCCCCAACGCCGACAAGTTCGACGCGCTCGCCCGCGTCGCCCTCCAGCGCCAGATGCAGTCGGAGAGCGAGGCGAAGGGCGCCGAGCCCACCATCGCGTCGCAGACCGAGGTCGTCGAGAAGCTCAAGCAGGGTCTCGACACCATGCGCGGCAAGCTGCAGCAGCTGTCGTCGAAGCGCGACGAGCTGAACGCCCGCCAGAAGACGGTACAGGCGCAGTCGCAGGTGCAGGACGCCATGAAGAGCATCGACATCATGGACCCGACCAGCGAGGTCAGCCGCTTCGAGCAGAAGATCCGCCGCGAGGAGGCCCGCGTCCGCGGCGCCGAGGAGCTGCAGGCCTCCAGCCTCGACGCGCAGTTCGAGGAGCTCGAGGACCTCGGCGAGCTGACCGAGGTCGAGGCGCGCCTGGCCGCCCTCAAGTCCGGCGGATCCGCGCCGAAGCAGGTCACGTCCGGCGAGTAGCCGCACACCACGACGGGCGCCGCATCTTCCGGGAGCGGCGCCCGTCGTCGTCCGCGCGGGGAATGCCTGCCGGGTGCGAGCCGTTCCCTCCCCCATGACCAACATCGGAATCATCGGCGCCGGACTCATCGGCAGCCAGCTCGCCCGCCTGTTCACCTCCACCGGCCACGACGTGGTGATCGCCAACTCCCGCGGCCCCGAGACCCTCACCGACCTGATCGACGAGCTGGGCGACCGCGCCCGCGCCGCCACCGTCGAGGAGGTCGCCGAGGCCGGCGAGATCGTCGTCGTGACCATCCCGCTGAAGAACATCGACAGCGTCCCCGTCGCGCCCCTCGCGGGCAAGATCGTGATCGACACGGACAACTACTACCCCGAGCGCGACGGGAACATCGCCGAGCTCGACGACGAGACCACGACGACCGCGGAGATGCTGCAGCGGCACCTGCCCGAGTCGAAGGTCGTCAAGGCGTTCAACCACATCTACGCCGCCGACCTCACGGAGCACGGCACGCCCGCCGGCACGCCGGGCCGCCGCGCGCTCGTGATCGCGGGCGACGACGCCGACGCGAAGGCGACCGTCACCTCGATCCTCGACTCCTTCGGCTACGACGCGGTCGACGCGGGACCGCTCGCGGAGGGCTGGCGCATCCAGCGCGACACCCCCGGATACGGCCCGGCGCTCGACGCCGACGGCCTCCGCACCGCGCTCACCGAGGCGAAGCGCTACCGCGACATGGAGTAGCCCCCTCCCCACGACGACGCCCGTCGCCCGCGGCCACGACCGCAGGCGGCGGGCATCGCCATGTCCGGCCCCGCACGGGATACTGAGGACGTGCCCGCCTCCTTCGTCGTCGTCCCCCAATGGCAGGGCTCGGGCTCGTCCCGCGCCATGAGGCTCGCGGACGGGGCGGAGGCGATACGCGGCGACCTGCCGGCGTCCGCCACGCACGTCGTCGAGGTGCCCGTCGAGGCCGGCGAGTCGCTCGGCACGGGCGTGCTCCGCTACGCGTCGCTCCTCGCGGTGCGCACCCGCCAGGAGGCGGCGCTGCGGGCGGCGTCCGCGGCCGGTGCGGGTCCGCTCGTCACCATCGGCGGCGACTGCGGGGTGGAGATCGCGTCCATCGGGCACGCCGCCGCCGCGCATCCCGGCCTCGCGGTGGTGTGGCTCGACGCGCACGCCGACCTCAACTCCCCCGCCTCCTCGCCGACCGGGGCCTTCCACGGGATGGTGCTGCGCGCCGCCATCGGCGAGGGCGTCGACGGCCTGGAGCTGCCCGCAGGCGCCGTCACGGCCGACCGCGTCGTGCTCGCCGGCGTGCGCGCGCTCGACGACGCCGAGTCCGACCTGGTGGACGCGCGCGGCATCACGCTGCTCGGCGTCGACGCCGTGGGGCCGGAGGCGCTCGTCGCCGCCGTCTCGGCGACCGGCGCCACCGACGTGTACGTCCACGTCGACCTCGACGTGCTCGACCCGGGCGCCATGTCCGGAGTCGGCCACCCGGAGCCGTTCGGGCTCGACGTGCCGGCCGTCACCGAGTCGATCAAGGCGATGCGCCGGTCGTTCGGGCTCGCCGGCGCCGGGATCACGGAGTTCGCCCCCTCCTCCCCCGCGGCGGCCGTGGACGACATGGGCACCATCCTGCGGATCATCGGGGCGCTGACCGGGCCGGTCTGACCCCGTACGGGTGGTCGCGCCCGCACGGTCGGCCCTGCGAGGCTGGCGGGGACGATCGAAGGAGACCGCCGTGAGCGACGACGCCCGCACCGCATCCACCGCCGACCACCCGGCCGACGACGCACCGCGCGTGCGCGTCGAGCGGCGCGGGCACCTGCTGCTCATCGGACTCGACCGGCCGGCCAAGCGCAACGCCGCCGACATGCGGATGCTCCGCGAGCTCGCGAGCGCGTACGGCCTGCTCGACCGCGATCCCGAGCTGCGGGTAGGCGTCGTGCACGCGATCGGCGACCACTTCACGGGCGGGCTCGACCTCGCCGACGTGGCGCCGCACATCGGTCGCGGACCCGGCGGCGGCCTCGACACGGTGCCGGAGGACGGCGTCGACCCGTGGCGGATGGCGGGCGACGGCGTCGGCAAGCCCGTCGTCCTCGCGGTGCAGGGCACGTGCCTCACGCTCGGCATCGAGCTGGCGCTCGCGAGCGACGTGGTGGTGGCGGCCTCGGGCACGCGGTTCGGGCAGATCGAGGTCGCGCGCGGGATCCTCCCGTTCGGCGGCGCGACCCTCCGCTTCCCCGCGGTCGCGGGCTGGGCCGACGCCATGCGCTGGATCCTCACAGGCGACCCGTTCGACGCGGAGGAGGCCCGTCGCATGCGCATCGTGCAGCTCGTGGTGCCCGACGGCGAGCAGCTGGATGCGGCGATCGGCATCGCCGAGCGCATCGCCGCGCAGGCCCCGCTGGCCGTGCAGGCGACGCTCCGCAACGCCCGCGCAGCGCTCCGCGACGGGCACGAGGCCGCGGCCGCCGCGCTCCCCGTCGAGCTCGTGCGGCTCGCCTCCTCCGAGGACGCGGCGCGCGGCATGCGGGCGGCAGCCGACCGGCGTCCCGCGGACTTCGTCGGCCGCTGATCCGCCGACCGAAGCCGCCCGGCCGATGCGCGGGAGGCCCGGCGTAGGGTCGGGACCATGACCTCCTACGACCTCATCGTCATCGGTGCCGGCCCCGTCGGCGAGAACGTCGCCGACCGCGCGAAGCAGGGCGGGCTCTCCGTGCTCGTCGTCGAGTCCGAGCTCGTGGGAGGCGAGTGCTCCTACTGGGCCTGCATGCCGAGCAAGGCGCTCCTCCGCTCCGGCAGCGCCCTCCGTGCGGCGCGCGCCGTCGCCGGATCGAGGGAGGCCGTCACGGGCGAGCTCGACGTCGCCGCGGTGCTCGAGCGCCGCAACTCCTTCACCAGCTCCTGGGACGACCAGGGCCAGGTGAGCTGGCTCGAGGGCATCGGCATCGAACTCGCGCGCGGCCACGGCCGCATCTCCGGGCCGCGCCGCGTCACGGTCACCGCGCCCGACGGATCCGTCGCCGAGCACGAGGCGGCGCACGCCGTCGTCGTCTCCACCGGCACCGCCGCGCTCCTCCCCGACATCCCGGGCCTCGCCGAGGCGCAGCCCTGGACGAGTCGCGAGGCCACCAGCGTGGAGGTCGTTCCGACCTCCATCGTCGTCATCGGCGGCGGCGTGGTCGCGGCGGAGATGGCCACCGCGTACGCCTCGCTCGGCAGCGCCGTCACGATCGTCGCCCGCAGCGGCCTGCTCGGCGGGCAGGAGCCCTTCGCGGGCGAGCTCGTCGGCGACAGCCTGAAGGGCATGGGCGTCGATGTGCGCCTCGGCGCCTCGCCCTCCCGCGTCGCTCGCGACGGCGACGAGGTCACGGTCGAGCTGTCCGACGGATCCTCCGTCACGGCCGCCGAGGTGCTCGTCGCCACCGGCCGCACCCCGCGCACCGAGGACCTGGGCCTCGACACCGTGGGCCTCGAGGCCGGCGCCTACCTCGACGTGGACGACACGATGCTCGTCACGGGCGGGGTCAACGCGGAGTCGCCGTGGCTGTACGCCGTCGGCGACGTCAACCACCGTGCGCTCCTCACCCACCAGGGCAAGTACCAGGCGCGCGCCGCCGGCGAGGTCATCGCCGCGCGCGCGACCGGCGGCACCGTCGACGACTCCCCGTGGGGCGTGCACGTCGCGACGGCCGACCACCGGGCCGTCCCGCAGGTCACGTTCACTGACCCGGAGGTCGCGAGCGTCGGCCTCACGGCGAAGGCGGCGGACGACGCCGGGATCCGCGCGCGCGTCGTCGACTACGACCTCGGATCCGTCGCGGGCTCGAGCCTGCACGCCGACGGCTACGCGGGGCAGGGGCGCATGGTCGTCGACGAGGACCGCGGCGTGATCGTCGGCGTCACCTTCGTCGGACCCGACGTCGCCGAGCTCCTGCACTCGGCCACCATCGCGGTCGTCGGCGAGGTGCCGCTCGCGCGGCTCTGGCACGCGGTGCCGTCGTACCCGACCATCAGCGAGGTGTGGCTGCGCCTGCTCGAGACGTACGGCCGGCCGACCGCGTGATCCGCGCCGGCCTCGGCGCCGTGGCGGGTGCCGTCCGCGGCGTCCTGCTCGACTCCCCCGTCTCGCGCGCAGGCAGCGGCGTCGCCACCGCGGTGGGACTCGCGATCGGCCTCCCGCTGAGCACGGGAGAGGTGCGCCGTCACGGCGACCTCATCGTCCTCAGCGGCCTGCCGTCCTGGGTCTTCGGCCGCGGCGGCACGTGCGTCGGCCGCGTCTACCTCACGCGCGACAACGCCGGTCCGGCCGTGCTCGAGCACGAGGCCGTGCACGTCGTGCAGTGGCGCCGGTACGGGCTGCTGATGCCGCTGCTGTACTGGTGGGCGGGGCGGGATCCGCTGCGCAACCGCTTCGAGATCGAGGCGGGCCTGGAGAAGGGCGGCTACCGGTGACCGGGCCGCTCGACGGCCGCACCGTCGTCATCACGGGCGCGAGCTCCGGCATCGGCCGCATCGCCGCCCGGGAGCTACACGCGCGCGGGGCCGACGTCGTCGTGGTCGGGCGCGATCCCGAGCGCACGCGCGGCATCGCGGCCGAGCTGGGCGCGCGGCACGCCATCGCCGACATGGACCGGCTCGACGAGGTGCGCGCCCTGGCGGCGACGCTCCTCGCGACCTGCCCGCGGATCCACGTGCTGGCCCTCAACGCCGGCAGCCTCGTGCCGCGGCGCGCGACGACGACGGACGGCCACGAGACGACGTTCCAGCGCAACGTCCTCGCGCCGTTCCTCCTCACGCGCCTGCTCCTCCCCCGCCTCGAGGAGACGCAGGACGCGCTCGGCGGGGACGCGAGCCCGGTGCGCGTCATCGGCACCGCGAGCCGCGCGAACCTGTGGGGACGCGTGCGCCTCGACGACCTCGACTGGCGGAAGCGCCCGTGGTCCGGCGGCTGGCAGGCGTACGGCACGTCGAAGGCGATGATGATCCTGATGATGCGCACGCTCGCCGAGCGCGTCGGCCCGCGCGGCATCGAGGCGTGCTCGTTCCACCCGGGGCTCGTGCGCACGTCGTTCGGATCCGACAGCACCGTGATGAAGGCGCTCCTCGCGCTCTCGATGGGCGCCTACGGCATCTCCGCGGAGGCCGGTGCCGTGCCCCTCGTGCAGCTCGTGTCGGTGCCCGACCTGGCGGCGCCGAACGGCACGTACTACGACCAGCTCACGCCCGACGGCAAGACGACCGCGCAGGCCGCGGACCCGCAGCTCGGCCGGGACCTCTGGGCGGCGCTGGAGCTCGCGTCCGGGACCGACGGACCCGTTCGGCGCTGAGCGCGGCAGCGGGCGGATCCGCGTCAGCGCGTCGCGAGCAGGTGCAGCAGGTCGTCGTGGCCGCCGACGTGCCCGCCGAGCAGAACGCTGACCTCGGTGACCGGGTGCTCATCGGAGATCGGCGCGGCGAACACCATCATCTCGCTGGCCCACGCACCGACCGCGCGCGCGACCGCCGTCATGGGCGCGGCGGGCTCGCCGTCGACCCCGCGGCCATCACGCGCGATGACGGTGACGACCATGCGCGGCGGGTGCGCGAGCGCGACCTCGACGGACGCGTCGGGCACCTCCACGAACACGCTGCCGCGGGTACACAGGGGCAGAGCCGCGAGCGCGGCCTGCGTCTGGTCGAGGCCGGTCTCGTCGGTGACGAACAGCACCCGGCGCTTCGTGCCCTTCGCGGCGCGCGTGCGGGTGGATCCGGCCATCGTCAGGACCCCTCGGCGGAGCCTGCGCGCCAGTAGCCCATGAAGGCGACCTGGCGGCGATCGATGCCCGTGTCGCGCACGAGGAAGCGGCGCAGCGCCTTGATGCAGCCGGACTCGCCCGCGAGCCACGCGTAGAGCGTCGACCCCTCGTGGACGACCGGCGCGTCCCAGACGATGCCATCGGCGTCGTCCTCGGCGAGCGGCTGGGCCTCGTCGGCGAGCGCGACCTCGGGTGCGGCGATGGCGCCGACCTTCACGTGGCAGTCGACCCAGCGGCGCACGGCCTCCTCGAGGCGCGACCCGTTCGGGCGGCCATCGCGCGGCAGCCAGCTGAGGTTCACGCCCTTCGGCACGCGCACGTCGAGGCGGTCGCCCGTGACCGGCACCTCGATGAAGGCGCAGCCGACGGCGTCGTCCGGCAGCGAGGAGAGGATGTTGCAGATCGCGGGGGCGGCCGTCTCGTCGCCCGCGAGGAGCAGCGATCGGGCGGCGCCCGGGTGCCACTCGATGCCGAGGCCGCGCGCGGGGCTCAGGGCGTCGGGGCCGATGACGACCATCTCGTCGCCGGGCTGGGCGCCGCCGGCCCAGCGGGAGGCGGGGCCCATGTCGCCGTGCAGCGCGAAGTCGACGTCGACCTCGCCGAGCTCGCGGCGGACCGCGCGGGACGTGTAGGTGCGGAGCGGGTTGCGCTCGGCGTCGGGCAGCGCGCGCCACCAGGCGAACCAGTCGTCGCCGCCGACGCCGGTGAGATCCGGCAGGCCGTGCTCGGCGACCGGCAGCAGCAGCTTGATGCGCTGGTCGAGGCACTCGTCGCCGAAGTCGCGGAGGTCGTCGCTCTGGAACGTGATCCGCAGGAAGGTGGGGCTGAGGCGCTCGGTGCGCGCGACGCGGGCGGCGAACGGCCGGTAGGCGGGACGTTCGACCGCGGGTTGCGCATCCACCACGGCCGAGGCTTCTGCCGTGCTGCTGGCGAGGGTCGCGGTGGAGGTAAGCACAGCCTAAGTATGGCATGCCTTACCTCAGGGGGCGAGGGCGGGCGGCGGATCGGGGCGGGGATCCACGGGAGGATGTCAGGGTGATCGCCCCCGTCCTCGTCGCCGTGTTCGTGGGCGCGGTGGCACAGCGGGTGACGGGCCTCGGCTTCGCGCTCGTGGTGGCGCCCGTGCTCGTGATCCTGCTCGGGCCGTTCGACGGCGTGATGATCGTCAACCTGTGCAGCGTGCTGTCGGCCTCGCTGATCCTCGCGGGCGTGCGGCGCGACGTCGAGTGGCGCCGCTACCTCCTGCTCGCGGGACCCGCGGTGGTCGGGATCGTGCCGGGCGCGCTCCTCGCCTACCTGCTGCCGGAGCCGGCGCTCGAGATCGGCATCGGACTGCTGCTCGTCGCCGCGCTCACCACCTCGCTCGCGCTGCGCCGCACGACCCGCGTGGTCGACGGCCCGGGCGTGATGGCCGGCTTCGGCTTCGCCGCGGGCGTGATGAACGCGGCGGCCGGCATCGGCGGCCCGAGCGTGAGCGTCTACGCGGTCGTGAGCCGGTGGGAGCAGCGCCCGTTCGCGGCGACCCTGCAGCCGTTCTTCCTGACCACGGGGGCGGCGTCGCTGATCACGAAGCTCGTGCTCGCGCCCGACCGCTGGCCGGACCTCGGGACGGCCGCGTGGGTCGGGATCGTGGTGACGCTCGTCGCGGGAGTGGGCGCGGGCACGCTGCTGGCGCCCCGGATCCCGACCCGCGGCGCGCGGGCCGCCGTCGTGGTGCTCGCCTTCGCGGGCGCGGTGACGGCGATCGTCAAGGGCGTCGGCGGGCTCGGCTAGCGCATCCCGTCGGCCCGGCGCCCGCTCACCACTGCGGCGGGTGCCGCCGCTCCCAGCGCAGCCGCCGCTCGAGCTGCCGGCCGATCGCGAGGAGCGTCGACTCGCCGCCCGGCCGCCCGATGAGCTGCACGCCCATCGGCAGGGCGTCGTCGGTGAGGTGCACGGGCAGGGTGATCGCGGGGAGGCCCGTGACGTTCGCGAACGACGTGTACGGCGTGTACTGCACCTGCTGGGCGAAGTTCCGCTCGCCGTCCTCGGCGTCGTACCAGCCGACCGGCCGCGGCTCCAGCGCGAGGGCGGGCGTGAGCACGGCGTCGACGTGCGCGAACTGCGCGATGACGCTGCGCTCGTACGCGGCGAGCTGCGCGAGCGCCCGGGCGAGGTCGCGCGCCGAGAGGGCCCGGCCGCGCTCCACGAGCCAGCGCGTGAGCGGCTCGAGGAGGTCGAGCTGGTCGCCCTCGGCGGGGATCCCCGCGGCGCCCGCCTGCCAGATGGTGCGGAACGCGGGCGCGTAGGTGGGGTCCGGCCGAAGCGCGAGGTCCTCGAGGCCGTGGCCGATGGTCGCGAGCTCGCGCACGGCGATCGCGAGGGCGTCGTCGGCGGAGGCGTCCCGCACGATCTCGTAGGCGTCGTCCCACGGCGTCGTCGTCATCACGCCGATCTGGAAGCGGCCCTCGCCGCGGACGGCCGCGCCGAGGAGGTCGCCGTCCGGGTCCTCGGGCGCGCGCAGGGTGAAGGGGTGCGGGATCCGGCCGTTGACCCGGCCGATCATGGCGTCGAGCAGCATGGCCGCGTCCGCGACGCTGCGCGCGAGCGGGCCGGGGACGACGAGGCCGGCGAGCGACTCCTGCCCGGATCCGGCGGGCACGAGGCCGCGCGACGGCTTCAGGCCGACGAGGCCGGTGGCCGCGGCGGGGATCCGCACCGAGCCACCGCCGTCGGATCCCGGCGCGAACGGCAGGAGACCCGCTGCCACCGCGACGGCCGCTCCCCCGCTGGATCCGCCGGCGCCGCGCGTCGTGTCCCAGGGCGTGCGGGCGGGCGGCGCGACGAGGCTCTCCGTGTACGACGGAAGGCCGAACTCGGGCGCGCTGGTCTTGCCGAGGCTGATGCCGCCCGCGTCGTCGAGCGCCTGCGGGATCGCGTCGGTGCGGTCGGAGACGTGGTCGCGGAAGAGGCGCGAGCCGAACGTGGTGCGGACGCCCGCGCGCTCGGAGAGGTCCTTGTCGCCGAAGGGCAGGCCCCAGAGCGGCGCGGTGCGCGGCACCTCGCGCTCGACGTGGCGCGCGCGCTCCAGGGCGCGGTCGGCGGTGACGGTCGTGAAGGCGCCGAGCTGCGGATCCAGCCGCTCGATGCGCTCGAGGTAGTGGGTGACGAGCTCGGTCGGGGTGACCTCGCCGCGCTGGAGCTGGTCCCACAGGTGGTGGGCGCTGAGGTGGTGGAGTTCGAACACCGCTCCAGCGTAGGCCGGGGTCGGGGCGGGCCGACCGGCTGGCACCGGACGCACGGTCGGGGCGGGCACCGGTCGTCCCGGCACCCGCCCCGCCCGCGCGGACAGCTGCTGACTAGCGGCGCGCGACCGCCGATGCGCGGCGGCGGAACGCGACGAGCGCGAGGCCGAGCGCGAGCGCCGCGAGCGAGGTGCCGAGCACGGGTCCGGCCTCGGATCCGGTCGCCGCGAGCGTCGGCTCGGTGCTCGGCGCGGGCACCGTGCCCGTGCCGGACGGGACGACGGATCCGGACGCCGTGTCGAGCGCGTACAGCACCGACGCGCCCGTGCTCGGCAGCAGGAACGCGAGCTGGTGGGATCCCGCGGCGAGGTCGGCCGGCACCGTGAAGCGCACGCTCGCGCGGCCCTGCTCGTCGGTCGTGTCGACGACCGCGGCGTCGATCGGCGTGCGCGCGACCTCCTCGCCGTCGATGAGCGTGACGACCTCGGTGTCCTGCACGGGCGCGTTCGAGACGAGGAGCGACGACAGCTCGTACGAGCGCTCCTGCCCGGCGCGGGGTGCGGCGTCCGTGGTGTCGACGATGCCGATGGAGCGCGTCGCCGAGTCCGGCTCGACGGGCGAGAACTCGGTGATGTGGTCGACGAACGCCGTGAGGTCGACCCGGCCGGAGTCGCTCTGCTCGGTCGTGTTCGCGAGCTCCGTGAAGTTGTCGCCGCCCTCCGCGAGGAAGCTGTTCGCGACCATCGTGAAGACGCGCGCGGGATCCACCGGCGCGCCCTGGAAGAACACGCCCGTGATCCGCTCGCCGCGCGCGGCCGTCGGGTCGTACGTGTAGGTGAGGTCGCGCGAGAGGCCGAGCTTGAGGAACGGCCGCGACGATCCCTCGGGCTGCCACTGCTGCTCCAGCACGGCCTTGACGCCGGCGCCCGTGATCCTCGCGGTCGTGAGCGTGTTGGCGAACGGCTGCACGATGGCGGCCTCCTTGTAGGTCACCTCGCCCTCGGCGTCGCCCGCGCCGGACGATGCCACGACCAGGTCCTGGCGGACGCCGCCCGGGTTCATGAAGGCGATCTCGGTGCCGAGGTCCGCCTGCGTGGCCCAGAGCTGCGCGTCGGCGACGAGGTTGCCGATCGTCGACTCGCCGCCGCGGTTCTCGGAGCCGTCCGCCTGGCGGGCGCGCGTGATGTCGCCCGTGATCTCGCCGACCGTGCGGCTGCCGATGACCTCGGCCTTCGCGACCGCGTCGTCGACGATGCGCTGCACCGCGGGATCCGCCGGGAACGCCGGCTTCCCGTCGGTCGTGAGCAGCGGCACCAGCTCGCTCGAGATGGACGTGAGGGCCTTGGTGGCGGGATCCACCGTGAGCGACAGGTGCCCGAGGTTCGTCCCGTAGCTGCCGGTCTGCAGCACGGGCAGCGGCAGGGCCTTGCCCGCGACGCTGAGCTCGTAGTCGTAGCCGAGGTGCGTGTGGCCGGAGATCACGGCGTCGACGTCGGCCTGCACGCCCGTGACGATGCGGCCGAAGACCGAGTCGTCGGTGAGGGAGGACTCGTCGGAGGTGGACGCGCCCTCGTGCACGACGAGCACCACCACGTCGGCCTCGCCGTTCGCGTCGTCGCCGTCGCGGAGCGCGCGGGCGGTCGCGGTGGAGGCGTCGACGACGCTGCCGACGTCGAGCGTCGCGAGGCCCGCCGGGCTCACGAGCTCGGGCAGCGACTCGGTGGTGGCTCCGACGAACGCGACGCGCACGCCGTCGATGTCCTGCACGTCGTACGCCGCGTACGCGTGCTCCTTCGTGCCGTTCTCGTAGAGGTTCGCCGAGATGTAGGGGAAGTCGGATGCGGGCACGACGCGGCCGTCGACGTCGTCGCGGCCCTGGTCGAACTCGTGGTTGCCGAGGGTCGAGACGGAGACGCCCATCGCGTTCAGCGCGTCGAGCGTGGGCTGGTCGGCTTGCGACAGCGACGTGAAGGTGGAGGCGCCGATGTTGTCGCCCGCGGAGATGAGCGTGCTGTTCGGGTTCTCGGCCTTCGCCTGCTGGAACGCGCCGGAGATCACGGCGGCACCCGCGGTGGAGGACGTGGTCTCCAGGCGGCCGTGGAAGTCGTTGATCGAGTAGACGTCGATGGCGACGGGGACCTCGTCGGCGGATGCGGGCGCGGCACCAAGGCCGAACACCGCGGTGGCGGAGAGGCCCGCCACGAGGGCGAGGGCGCCGGAGCGCGCGGCTCCGGAGGGGCGGCGGGTGGGAGCAGGGCGCATGCGGGGACATCCTCGTTCGGGCGGGCGGCGGTGCTCAATACCTTACGGAGCGGAGGTTTCCGTGCGGTTAACTCGCGGATCCGCTCGCAGCCCGGTCGCACGCCCTCAGCCGCGCACGAGCCCCGCGAGCTCCGCGCGGGTGGACGCGCCCATCTTCCGCAGCAGGTTCGCCACGTGGAACTTCACCGTGTTCTCGCTGATCCCGAGCGAGGTCGCGATGGCGCGGTTGCGGGATCCGCCGGCGACGAGCGCGAGCACCTCCCGCTCGCGCGCGCTGAGCCCGGCCTCCCCCGCGGCGTCGAGGCCGGCGGCGGGCGCGTCGAGCGGCAGGCGGACGGCGATCTCGGATCCCCAGCCGGGCGTCGCCGTCACGTCGAGCTCGCCGTCGAGCGCGGCGACGCGGTCGGTGAGGCGGCGGAGCGCGTCGAGGTCGGCGGTGGTCGCGCCCGCGCCGTCGTCGCGGATCCCGACGAGCAGGTTGCTGCCGTCGCAGTCCCACTGGATCCGCACCCGCGTCACGTCCGGCTGCTCCACGAGCGCGAGCACGGCGCCGCGCACGATGGCCCGACCCGCGTGCGCGACCTCGCCCGGTAGCGCGCGCCCCTCCACGGGCGGCTCCACGAACTGCACGTCGAGGTCGCGGAACCGCACGAGCGGGCGGAGGTCGTCGCGGAGCCGGGCGAACGCGCGCGCGACGGGCTCCTCGCCGAGCGAGCGGTCGCGGTCGCTCGCGGCGCGCAGCTCGACCATGGCGTTGGTCGCGAGGTCGGCCGCGGTCTGCCGGGCGGCCGCGTCGCCCGTGCGCGAGGAGCGCAGCACGGCGAGGAGCGACTCCAGAGTGGTGGCGTGCGCGTCGCCCAGCTCGGACACGATCCGGGCGCGCTCCGAGGACACGGCACGCGCCTCCGCCAGGTAGGCGGGCGGTGCGGCCGCGACCTGCTGCCGGATCCCGTGGGCGACGCTCCGCCACAGCGCCCGCACCAGCTCGCGGGCGGCGGGCACGTCGTCGTGCGCCGCGACGGGATCCACGAGCACGAGGAGCGCGCCCGTGTCGGCGCGCCACGCGGCGATCGTGCGGGGTCGGCCGCCGACGGGGCGCTGGACGGCCCAGGCGGAGCCGGCGTCTGCGGTGTCGCCGGACGCGTCGGCGAGGCTCGCCAGGATCCGGTCGAGCTCGGCGATGGTCACGTTCTCGACGACCTCGGCCTCGCCCGCTTTCTTGCGCGGACGGCCGGTGCAGTCCTCCGTGAAGATGACGAGTGCGCGGTGCGCGACCACGGGCTGCATCAGGCCGGACAGGGCGTCCGCCACCTCCTGCAGCGGGGCGGCGAGCGCGTCGTGCAGCCCGTCGAGGAGCGCGACCGCGTCGGCGGCGGAGTGGGCGGCGGGATCGGCGGGGTGGGTCCGGGACGGCATCACGCCACCGTACGCCCACCCGAACCGCCATCCGCGCGACGGCGACCTGCTCGAACGGGTAGGCGGATCCACCCGTCGGGTGGGCGGCACGGACGGGTCGCGGGGAGCACCCTCGACAGGTGACCAACTCGACGCCCGACCCCCGCCCGACCGGCGACGCCCCCGTCGACGTGGCCACGGCCCTCACGCTCATCGCCGACGAGAACGCCCGCGTCGCGCGCGCGCTGGCCGAGCCGGACCTCGCGGCGCGCCTCGACGAGGCCGCGCGCGTGATCCGCGACGGCCGCCGCGTCTTCGCCCTCGGCGCCGGCCGCTCCGGCCTGGCGCTCCGCATGACCGCCATGCGGTTCATGCACCTGGGGCTCGACGCCCACGTCGTCGGCGAGGCCACGTCGCCCGCGATCGCGGAGGGCGACGTCCTCCTCGTCGCGAGCGGATCCGGCACCACGGCCGGCATCGTCGCGGCGGCGCAGACCGCGCACGACGTCGGCGCACGGATCGTCGCGCTCACGACGGCCGACGACTCCCCGCTCGCCGACCTCGCGGACGTGACCGTGCTGATCCCCGCGGCCGCCAAGCAGGACCACGGCGGCACGGTCTCGGCGCAGTACGCGGGCGGGCTCTTCGAGCTCTCCGTCGCGCTCGTCGGCGACGCGGTATTCCACGCGCTGTGGCAGGCGTCCGGCCTCTCGGCCGACGAGCTGTGGCCGCGTCACGCCAACCTCGAGTGACCGACGGTCACCCGATCCCCACCACCACGCATCACGACAGGAAGAGGAACCACATGAAGCTCCAGGTAGCCATGGACGTGCTCACCACCGCCGACGCTCTCGAGCTGGCCGGCAAGGCCGCGCCGCACGTCGACATCATCGAGCTGGGCACCCCGCTCATCAAGGCCGAGGGCCTCTCCGCGATCACCGCGATCAAGGAGGCGCACCCCGACAAGATCGTCTTCGCCGACCTCAAGACGATGGACGCCGGCGAGCTCGAGGCCGACATCGCGTTCTCCGCGGGCGCCGACCTCGTCACCGTCCTCGGCGTCGCGGGCGACAGCACCATCGCGGGCGCCGTGAAGGCGGCCAAGAAGCACGGCAAGGGCATCGTCGTCGACCTCATCGGCGTCCCCGACAAGGCCAAGCGCGCGAAGGAGGTCACCGAGCTCGGTGCCGAGTTCGTGGAGATGCACGCGGGCCTCGACGAGCAGGCGGAGGACGGCTACACGTTCGGGAACCTGCTCGAGGACGGCAAGGCGTCCGGCGTGGCGTTCTCCGTCGCGGGCGGCGTGAAGGCGTCGACCATCGCCGATGTGCAGGCCGCGGGCGCCGTGGTCGCCGTCGCGGGCGGCGCGATCTACTCGGCCGACGACCCGGCCGCGGCCGCCGCCGAGCTGCGGGCCGCCATCCGCTGATCCACCAGCGTGGACCCCGAGCGCCGCGCTCCCGTCCTCGGACGGGGCGCGGCGCTCGTGCGCGGGGCCGTTCAGCCGAGCGTCGCCAGGACCTGGAGCTCCTCGGCGCGCGTGAGGCCGGATGCACGGGCCCGGTCGATCCCGCGTTCCCGCTCGTCGGCCAGCACGTCCCGCATCGTCTCGGCGAGCGGACGACGCGCGACGCCGAGGGCGCGGATCCCCGCGTCGCTCCGCGCCAGCATCCCGGCCGCCTCGCTCGGCAGCCACAGCGGCAGGGAGCGCGGGCCGGCCCAATGCCGCACGTCGGCCGTGGCCAGCTGCGCGTCGGTCGCCGCCACCCGCTCGCCCGTGGATCCCGCCGCCTCCGCCGCGAGGTCCAGCACGTCGGCCAGCGGCACGCTCTCGCCCACCGCGTCGACCACGCCGTCGAGCGCGCGCACGCCGACGTCGACGACCAGGTCGGCGAGGTCGCGCGCGTCGATCACCTGGGATCGACGGCCGGTCGCGTCGGGCACGAGCACGGGTCCGTCACCCGCGAGCGCGAACCGGGCGGGCCAGTAGCCGAATCGGTCGCTGTCGTCGCCGGGTCCGGTGATGAGGCCGGGGCGCACGATCATCCGCCGTCCGGCGAGCGCCGCGGTCACCGCGCGCTCGGCCGCGACCTTCGCCTGCCCGTACTCCTCGAGGTCGACCGGATCCACCAGCGCCGCCGTCTCGTCGGCGCCCGGGTCCTCGTGGGACGCGTAGACGGACACGGTGCTGACGAGCGTCCAGTGCCGGGCCCGGGCGGCGAGCGCCGCGACAGCCTGGCGCGCGTGCTCCGCGGAGGACGTGAGGTCCACGACCTCGTCCCAGTCCGCGCCGGCGACGGCGGCGTACGCGTCGGGCAGGTCGCGGTCGGCCGCCACGAACCGCGTGAGGTCGGGCGCGGATCCGCCCGCGCCGCGCGCCAGGCACGTCACCCGGTCACCGCGCGCCGCCAGACGCTCCGCGATGAGGCGGCCGATCCACGCGGTGCCGCCGAGCACGAGCACGTCGCGCGGGGCCGCGACCACGCCGGCGTCGCTCACGACTCGCGCGCGGGCGTCGTCTTCCCGGGCCGCACCGACGCCGTGTCCGCGACGTCGATCCGCGTCACGCCGCCCTCCTGCTCGGTCACGTCGATGCGCGTCGCCGCATCCGACTCCACCGCCTTGGGCGCGGTCGTCAGCTGGTCGTGCCGCTTCTCCGCGAAGTCGGCGTCGCGGGCCTCGTCGTGCCCCTGGTCCTCGTGCTGGTCCTGCTGCATGGGTGCGCCTCTCGTCCCGACCACCGTACGCGGACGCACGGCGACGACGGCGTCCCGTCGACCCTCCGCCGCGCCCTCCGCCGCGCGCCCTCCGCCATCGGGTGGATCCGCGCACGCCACCACCCCGCGTACCGTGGCGGCATGAGCGCACAGGAGCCGACCACGCCCGACCACGCCGAGAACCCCGGCCCGCCGGTCGCGCCGCCCGTCGACCCCGGCGCTCCCCCTGCGGCCGGGACGCCCGGCACGCTCCCGCCCGAGCTGCCCCCTCTCCCCGAGCGCCCGCCCGTCCCTTACCACCACGGCCTCCGGGACACGGGCGGCCCGTGGCGCGGCATCGTGGCGCTCGTCCTGTTCGGCGTCGCGTTCCTCGGCCTGTCCCTCGTGTTCGGCGGAGCCGCCATCCTCATCGAGATTCTCACGGGCCGGATGGACCCTCACGACGAGGCGTCCCTCACGACCATGACGCCCATCGTCCTGCTCGCCACGAACCTGTCGCTCGCCGCGCTGATCCCCGTCTCGATGCTCCTGCAGCGCTGGCTCTTCGGCGTGCGGATGGGCGCGATGTCCTCCATCGCCGGCCGCTTCCGCTGGCGCTGGCTCGGCCGCGTCGCGACCGTGATGGCGCCCGTCTTCCTCGTCTACATCGGCGTCACGTTCGCGCTCGACCCCTCGGGCGAGGTCCGGTTCGACGGCGAGGTCATGCTGTACCTGGCGATCGTGCTGCTCACCACCCCGCTGCAGGCGGCGGGCGAGGAGTACGGGTTCCGGGGCCTCATCCAGCGCTCGGTCGGATCCTGGTTCCGCAGCACCTCCATCGCCCTCGTGGTCGGCGCGGTGGTCTCCAGCTCCCTCTTCGCGCTCGCGCACCTCGCGGAGGACCCGTGGCTCATCGCCTACTACTTCGTGTTCGGCCTCTCCGCCACGATCTCGGCCCGGCTCACGGGCGGCCTCGAGGCCCCCGTCCTCATCCACGCCCTCAACAACACGCTCCTGTTCATCCCCACCGTGATCCTCGGCCAGATGTCGCAGAGCTTCGACCGCAGCGCGGGCACCGGCGGCCCGTTCATGCTCCTGCCGATGGCCGTCGTGCTCGGATCCGCGCTCCTCACCGGCTGGTGGGCGCGCCGTCACCGGATGGAGTCGGTCGCGCCCCGCCCGCTCACCGCGAAGGAGGAGCGGCGGGAGCGGGAGCGGGCGTGGTGGGCCGAGGAGCGGCAGCGCCAGGCGTCGCTCGCCGCCTGGTCCGCTCCCACAGGCTCGGCCGCTCCGCCGGCTTGAGCGTCAGCTGCATGGTTACGGTGCCGAGCCAGCGGCCGAACTTCCAGCCGACGCGCCCCATCCGCCCGCTCTCCGTGAAGCCGAGCGACGCGTGCAGCCGGATCGAGGCGTCCGCGCCCTGGTCCGCGATGACCGCGATGACCTCGCGGATCCGCGCCTCCCGGCATGCGTCGACGAGTGCCACGAGCAACGCCCGCCCGAGCCCCTTGCCGGTGGACGCCGCGCCGAGGTAGATCGAGTCCTCGACCGTCGTCCGGGACGACCGCCGGTTGCCCACGGGCTCGACGAGCGCGTACCCGAGCACCTGCCCCGACGGCGAGACGGCGACGAGGAACGGCATGCCCATCCGCTCGAGCTGCCCGAACCGGCCGCGCCACCGGGCGAGGGTCATGCGCGTCTCGTCGAAGGTGACGGTGCTGTTCATGACGTAGTGGTTGTAGATCTCGCGGATGTCCGGGAGGTCGGACGTGACGGCCGGCCGGATCTCGTAGGAGAAGACGGGCAGCGGCGGTGCGGGCTTCCGGAGGTGGGCGGGCAGGCGGCGCCTGGTCTGGTATTCCTCCTCGAGCATGCCGCGATCCTACGGGGACGGCCGCGCGCGCGGACCGATCATGCGGTGCGCGCTCAGAGCCGCCAGTCGACGGGATCGGCGCCCTGCTCGGCGAGCAGCGCGTCGGCCCGGCTGAACGGCTTCGAGCCGAAGAACCCGCGCGACGCCGACAGCGGGCTCGGGTGCACCGAGGTGATCGACGGCACGGGGGCGAGCAGCGGCGCGAGGGATCCCGCGTCCTTGCCCCAGAGGATCGCGACGAGCGGTCCGCCGCGCGCCGCCAGCCCGCGGATGGCGCACTCGGTCACGGCCTCCCATCCCTTGCCGCGGTGGGAGGCGGGCGCGCCCGGCCGCACCGTGAGCACCCGGTTGAGCAGCAGCACGCCGCTGCGGGTCCACGCGGTGAGGTCGCCGTGCTCGGGCGTCGGGATCCCGAGGTCGTCCCGCAGCTCGCGGTGGATGTTGACGAGGCTCCGGGGCACGGGACGCACATCGGGCTCGACGGAGAACGACAGGCCGACGGGGTGGCCGGGCGTGGGGTACGGGTCCTGCCCGACGATGAGCACGCGCACGTCGGCGAGCGGCTGCTGGAACGCGCGCAGCACGCGGTCGCCCGCGGGGAGGTAGGGGCGGCCGGCGGCGACCTCGGCGCGCAGCCACTCCCCCATCCGCGCGATCGTCTCGGCGACGGGCGCGAGCACGCCGGCCCAGCCGGCGTCCATGAGGCCGCGCTCGACGAGCTCGGGCAGGGTCAGCGGCACGGGCGGCGGATCAGGACGCACCGGCGGAGCTGACGGTGACGCCCGTCTCCGAGCCGATGACCGACCAGACGCTGCCGCGCCCCTCGACGACCAGCTGGCCCTCGCCCACGATGAGCACGGTGCCCTCGTCGATGGCGACGCCGCCCTCGACGAGCCCGGCCTCGGTGGCCGCGATGAGCCGGGTGAGGGTGCCCCACTGGGCGGCGTGCACGTCGACCGCGACGTCGATGAGGCCGATGCCCTGCTCCACGGTGACCTCGTCGAGGTCCTCGCTCGCGGACTCCTGCACGACCTCGACGTCGCCGATGCGCCAGCCGCCGACGATGGCGGTCTCGGCGGCGACCGCGGCGCCCGCGGAGAAGCCGAGGTACGGGACCCCGGCGGTGACCTGGCGGCGGATCTCGCCGAACACCGGCTCGAGCGCCTGGCGGTACGCGGGAGTCAGGCCCCCGCCGACGACGATGCCGTCCACGTCCTGCAGCTGCGCGACCTCGATGGATCCGCCCTCGGGGGCCAGCACGGCGACCGGCTCGCACGCGCCCGCGGCACGGAGCGCGGCGGCGTACTGGTCGAACCACTCGGCGCCCAGGCCGTCGTGGACGAGGACCACGGCGATGCGGGCCGGCTCCAGCCGGGCGGCATCGGTCGCCCTCGTCGTCGCCTCGGACAGGAACCGCGCGAGGAGGGGGGTGTCGTCATCCGACAGGCCGCCTCCGACCAGGTGCACACTCACCCCTCGACGGTACAGGGCCCGGCCGTGCGCCGAGGTCCGCCGGGCACCCGGCACAGGAGCCGAGGCGCCCCGGGCAGGGCGACCGAGGCGCCCGGGGAGGGGCGACCGAGGCGCCCGGGGCAGGGCCACCGAGGCGCCCGGGGAAAGAAGAAGCCCGGGCCCTCCGCGAGGAGGGACCGGGCTGGTGATGCGTTGGTGACCCCAACCGGATTCGAACCGGTGTTACCGCCGTGAGAGGGCGGTGTCCTAGGCCGCTAAACGATGGGGCCGCTTTTGCAACTCGTCGAGTATGCCACAGCGCGCACAGCCCGACCAAATCGAGCCCCGACCGGGCCGGATCCGCCCGATCCGAGGCCGTCCCGCGGCCGGTCGCGCGCCCCCGACCGGCGCCCACCGATGCCCCCGCGCTCGGTTTGCCCCTGCCGCCTGGACGGTGTTGGCTCCTCTCATGCGATTGACGAAGCTCGAGCACGCGGCCCTGGTCCTGGAACTGAACGGGCGCAAGCTCTTCATCGACCCGGGCTCCTTCACCACCCCCATCACGGAGGCGATGAACGCCGACGCCATCGTCATCACGCACGAGCACCCGGACCACTGGACGCCCGAGCAGCTGAAGCGGATCCTCGACAGGAACGAGGGCGTGCCCATCTACGCACCCGAGGGCGTCGCGGCTGCGGCCGGCGACTTCGACGTCACGGTCGTGCACGCCGGCGACACCGTCGAGGCCGGCCCCTTCACGCTGCGCTTCTTCGGCGGCACCCACGCGGTCATCCACGACTCGATCCCCGTGGTCGACAACCTCGGCGTCCTCGTCAACGAGACCCTCTACTACGCGGGCGACTCCTTCACGATCCCCGAGGGCGTGGACGTCGACCTGCTCGCCGCACCCGCGGGCGCGCCCTGGATGAAGATCAGCGAGTCCATCGACTACGTCCTCGCCGTGAAGCCGCGCCGTGCGTTCCCCACGCACGAGATGGTGCTCTCCGCGGCCGGCAAGGGCATCTCGAACGGGCGCCTGCAGTGGGCGACGGAGCAGGGCGGCGGCGAGTTCCACGCCCTCGAGCCCGGCGATAGCATCGACCTCTAGGCCCGTTCGGGCTCGACGAGCGGACGGGTGGACGGCATGGACGGTCTCGCCGCGGCGTCGCTCATCGTCGAGTTCCTCACGTGGATCGCGCTCGTCCCCGGGATCCTGCTCTACGTCGCCGGCCTCTCCGTGCGCGTCGTCGGCCGGCGCTGGACGGCGACCGAGGGCCTCGTCGCGGACGAGCCCGCGCGCGAGGACGGCGCAGCACCCGAGCGGGTCCTCCGCTGGTTCGACGGCGACGGCGACGTGCACGAGGCTCCGGCCGACACCCCGGAGACCCACGACCTCGCCGCCGGATCCGACGTGCGCGTCTGGTTCTCGCCGCGCTCCCCATGGCGCGTCCGCACGCACGCGCCCGAGCTCGACGGCCGGGCGCTCCGCGTGACCGGCCTCGTGCTCATCGGCATCGGCGCGCTCGCGGCCGTCGCCGGCATCGTCCTGCTCTTCCTCGAGTAGCGGCGGCAGCCGCCCAGCTGGGCATCCGCCGTGGTGGTCCGGAGCGCTCCATGCGGGCGTATACACTCGTGTCCCGAAGGGGAGTACTCCCATCCGGCGGTCGTGTCGTCAATACGGTCGGACCACTCCGACCCGTACGGCCGGTTCCGCGAGTCACAGCTCGCGGGGTGGAGGAGACCTTCAGTACCCCACCGGACCCGTCGAGGTCCGAGTACTGGAGAACCCCCAATGGATGTCCCCTTCTGGCTCTGGGCCGCGACCGTCGCAGCCGTCCTCGGCCTGCTGGTCTTCGACTTCTTCGCGCACGTGCGGAAGGCGCACGAGCCGACGCTGAAGGAGTCCGCGACCTGGTCGGTCGTCTACATCGTCATCGCGCTCGTCTTCGGCGTCGGCGTCGGCGTCTTCTCGAACTGGACCTTCGGCGGCGAGTACTTCGCCGGCTACGTGACGGAGAAGGCGCTGAGCGTCGACAACCTCTTCGTCTTCCTCATCATCATGTCGAGCTTCGCCGTGCCGCGGGCCTTCCAGCAGAAGGTGCTGCTCGTCGGCATCGCGATAGCGCTCGTCATGCGCGGCATCTTCATCGCGATGGGCTCCGCGATCATCGACAACTTCTCCTGGGTCTTCTACCTCTTCGGCGCGCTGCTGCTCGTCATGGCCTACAAGCAGATGAAGGAGACGCACGACGCGGACGAGTCCGACTCGAAGCTCATCCGCACGCTCCGCCGTTTCATCCCCACCTCGGACCACTACGACGGCGACAAGCTGACGACCCGCGTCGACGGCAAGAAGCTCTTCACGCCGATGTTCCTGGTGATGCTCGCCATCGGCCTCACCGACGTGCTGTTCGCGCTCGACTCCATCCCCGCGATCTTCGGCCTGACACAGGAGGCGTACATCGTCTTCACCGCCAACGCCTTCGCGCTGCTCGGCCTCCGCCAGCTCTACTTCCTGATCTCGGGCCTCCTCGAGCGCCTGATCTACCTCTCGCAGGGCCTCGCGGTCATCCTCGGCTTCATCGCCGTGAAGCTCGTGCTGCACGCCATGCACGTCAACGAGGTGCCCTTCATCAACGGCGGCGAGCCGATGCTCTGGGCGCCCGAGATCCCGATCTGGTTCTCGCTGTCGTTCATCCTCCTCACCATCACGGTGGCGACCGTCGCGAGCCTCGCGAAGACGAAGCGCGACGCGAGCGCCGTCGAGGGCACCGACTCGGCCACGGCCGTCGCGGGCGAGAAGGCCCCGGCCGGCGCGGACGACGACGCGGCGCGCGGCTCCGGCCGCAGCGTCGACGTGAGCCGCGACGCGGATGCGGACGCACCGCGCCGCTAGCCCTCCCCGCACGACCACGACGCCCGCTCCCGGATCCGGGGGCGGGCGTCGTCGCGCGTGCCGCGCGGTCAGCCGAGTCGGGTGCCGCCGATGCCGCCGTCGACGTCGAGCAGCGCGCCGTGGATGAACGCCGCCTCGTCGGACACGAGGTAGCGGACGGCGAAGGCGATGTCGACCGGGCGCACGGGCACACCGACGACGGTGCTCGCGGCCATCGCGGCGACCGCGTCCGCGTCGGCCGCGTTCCCCGGCGTCGAGGTCGCGCCGGGCGCCACCGTGTTGACGTGCACGCCGCGCGGCCCGTACTCCGCCGCCCATGTGCGCGTCATCTGCTCGATCGCGGCCTTCGACGCCGTGTACGCCGCGCCGAACGGGATGCCCACACGGGACATCCACGAGCCGACGTTCACGATCGCGCCCGTGCCGCGTGAGGCCATGGCGGGCGCGAGCTCGGCGACGAGCACGTGCGGCGCGCGGACGTTGACGGCGAGGATCGCGTCGAGGTCGTCGTCGGCGAGGCCGGCGGTCGCGCCCACCGGGTAGACACCCGTGTTGTTCACGAGGATGTCGACGCGCCCGCCGAGGGCCGCCGTCGCGTCGCGGGCGAACGCCCGGATGCCGTCGTAGCCGCCCGCGAGGTCGGCCGGCACCGCATGGGCGGTGCCGCCCGTCGCGGTGATGGCGGCGACCACGGCGCGGGCGCGTTCGACGTCGCGGCCGCTGACGACGACCTCGGCGCCGGAGGAGGCGAGCACGCGGGCGACGGCCTCGCCGATGCCGCTGGTGGATCCGGTGACGACGGCCGTGCGGCCGGCGAGCCGGGTGTCGAGGACGAGGGACTGGAGGACTTCTGCGTTGGACTGCATGGTCCAATTGATAGCACGCGCTGGACCATCCGGTCCACAAGGGTAGGATCGAGGCATGGCCGAGCCGAGGATCACCGAGCGCGGGCGCCGCACCCGCCAGCGGATCATCGAGGCCACGGGCGAGCAGATCCTGGCCACCGGCCTCGGCGGCACGACCCTCGACGACGTGCGCGCCGCGACGCTGACGAGCAAGAGCCAGCTGTTCCACTACTTCCCCGGCGGCAAGATCGAGCTCGTGCGCGAGGTCGCCGAGTGGGAGGGCCGCCAGCTGATGGAGGCGCAGGAGCCGCACATCCACGACCTGGGCTCCTGGGACTCGTGGGAGGCGTGGCGCACGGGACTCGTGGACTACTACATCGGCCGCGGGCGGTGGGCGTGCCCCATCGGGTCGCTCGCCACGCAGGCCGCGGCCGTCGACGCCGAGCTCGAGCGCACGATCGCCGCGTCCATGCGCGCATGGCGCGCGTTCCTCGCGCGCGGGGTGGAGCGCATGCGCGAGGCGGGGCTCGTCGCCGCGACGGCGGATCCCGAGCGCATCGCGACCGTGATCCTCGCGGCGATCCAGGGAGGCCTGGTGCTCAGCCAGCCGGAGCGCTCGGCCTGGCCGCTGGAGGCGGCGCTCGACACCGCGCTCGCACCCCTGCACGTCATCCGCTCCCCCACCGCCTGACCCGTCGCACACTTTCGTGCGGGCCCGCGGAGGTGCCCGGCGTACGGTCGGACCATGGAATTCAGATACCTCGGCAACTCCGGCTTCAAGATCTCCGAGATCACCTACGGCAACTGGCTCACCCACGGATCGCAGGTCGAGAACGACACCGCGACCGCGTGCGTGAAGGCTGCGCTCGAGGCGGGGATCACCACCTTCGACACCGCGGACGTGTACGCCAACACCAAGGCGGAGACCGTGCTCGGCGAGGCGCTCAAGGACGAGCGACGTGCCTCGATCGAGATCTTCACCAAGGTCTTCGGCCCCACCGGACCCAAGGGCCACAACGACGTGGGGCTCTCGCGCAAGCACATCATGGACTCCGTCCACGCGTCGCTCCAGCGCCTCCAGACCGACTACATCGACCTCTACCAGGCGCACCGCTTCGACTACGAGACGCCGCTCGAGGAGACGATGCAGGCCTTCGCCGACGTCGTCCGCCAGGGCAAGGCGCTCTACATCGGCGTGAGCGAGTGGACCCCCGCGCAGCTCCGCGAGGCGCACGGCCTCTCCCGCGAGCTCGGCTTCCAGCTGATCTCGAACCAGCCGCAGTACTCGGCCCTCTGGCGCGTCATCGAGGAGGAGGTCGTCCCCACGTCCGCCGAGCTCGGCATCTCGCAGATCGTCTGGTCCCCCATCGCGCAGGGCGTCCTCACCGGCAAGTACAAGCCCGGCCAGGACCTGCCCGCCGGATCCCGCGCCACGGACGACAAGGGCGGCGCCGACATGATCTCCCGCTTCATGAACGACGACACGCTCACCCGCGTGCAGGCCCTCCAGCCGGTCGCCGACGAGCTCGACCTGTCGCTCGCTCAGCTCGCCGTCGCATGGGTGCTCCAGAACGAGAACGTCGCGTCGGCGATCATCGGCGCCTCGCGTCCCGAGCAGGTGCACGAGAACGTCAAGGCGTCGGGCATGAAGATCCCCGCGGAGCTCCTCACCCGCATCGACGACGCCCTCGGCGACATCGTCGAGAAGGACCCGTCGAAGACGAGCGAGAGCTCGCCGAAGGGGCGACTCGCCTGATCCGCAGCACCTGAATACGACGACGGCCCCGCTCGAGCATCTGCTCGAGCGGGGCCGTCGTCACGAGGCGCCTCAACCCGCCTTCGTCAACTCCGTCATTTCCGCGACCGCTTTCGCATACCTCTTGGAGAGATAGACCGCTGCGGACCGGGCAGCAGCGCCGCGCAGAGTCCAATTCCTGATCCAAGGCGGCGAGGACTTCCCCAGCGGCAGGAAGGCGGAGGCCAACATGAACGCAAACGAGGATACTAGGCTGGCCGCGCCGCTGGCCGCGTAGTTGCCGAGCATGAAGGCGCCTAGGGTGATCACGACTATCACGGCCATGGCCGACAAGATGTAGACGCTGGCGCGCTCGAATGCAGTCTTGGCCCTGTATCGATCTCTCACGACGTGGAACCCCGCAAAGACACCGAGCGCGGCGCCGCATGCCGCCAAGAGCACCGCGGCTGGAATGGTCGCCAAGGGACCACCGGTGACGGAGTAGAGGCAAGTGGCCAACGCCATCCCGACCACCGAGTTCGTCACCACGACCATCGCGACAGGTACTTCAGATCGACGCCGGACAGCCGCCAACCTGTGCCGACCCCAGGTCCGAATGCGCTTGGCGGCGGCCAACTTCTCGTCTTCGTCGAAGGCCAGGAAGCACCCGAGCTGAGCCGCAAGAAAGATGGTGAGCGTTACCGCGGGAACCTCAGCCACCAGAGCGCCTACTCGCCGGACATCGGAAAATGCAGCCACAAGAGTGAGAACGAATGCGGGCACAATAGAAGCGGCAAGCATCTCGGCGGCCAAGCTCAGATTCCGCCGGACGCCGGCTGTGCGACTCATGACCCATGACCCATCGACCCCCGAGGATCAGGACATAGAAGCCCAGAAGCACAGGAACGATGACGCCGAACTCCCATCCCACGTGGTTGATGACCACCGCTCCGATCTCTGCGCATCTTGCGACGTAAGCCGCAAACTGCTGCGCGCCGTTACCAGAATCCACCAAACCGATCATCGCCCCGGTGAACATACAGGCCACGAAGCTGAAAACCGATATCTCGCGAAGAGACTCCACGACAGGTCGCGTGGGCACGTCTTGCTCGGTGCTGCCAGATGCCAGAGCCATGGGAATCACACTAGCTGATGCGAGATGATCGAGAGGCGCGCGCGCAGCAAGTCACAAATAAGAAAGACCCGGATATCCGGGCTTTTTATTTTTTGCTATCTCAGTGCTGGGGTACCTGGACTCGAACCAAGAACAAAAGAATCAGAATCTTCCGTGTTGCCAATTACACCATACCCCAAGGCCCCGATGCGCGATCGGGCCTCGTCGAGTGTAGCCCACCGGCCGGATCCACGCCAAACCGGCGCGCGCCCGGCGGGCCGGCCGCCCCTCAGATGCGCGGCAGCAGGTCGCGGTTGATCGCGCTGGCCGCCCGCGCGCCGAAGCCGGCCGCGATGATCAGCTGCTGCGGGCCCGGCTGCGAGCTGTCGCCCGCCGCGTAGACGCCCGCGTGGGAGGTGCGGCCCTCGGCGTCGACGGCGATGTGGCCGTCGTGGTCCGTGTCGAGGTCGAGCCCTGCGAGGAAGTCGAGCGCGGTCGAGTAGCGCGGGCGCACGAAGCCGCCGGTGCGCGGGACGACGGAGCCGTCCTGCATCCGGATGCCGGTGACGACCGCGCGCTCGCCCTCGATGTCGGCCACGGGTCGGCGGTCGACGCGGATGCCGAGGGACGCGAGTCCGCGCTCCCCCGCCTCGTCGATGTGCGCGACGCCGTTCGTGAACACAACGATGTCGCGCGACCACTGCGAGAGCAGCAGGGCGCGCTCCACGAGGTCGTCGGTCTCGCCGATGAGGAACAGCGGCTCGTCGGCCTTCTCGTAGCCGTCGCACTCCATGCAGCTGTGCACGGCGGTGCCGTAGTAGGCGCGGATGCTCGGCAGGTCGGGCAGCGTCTCCACGAGGCCGGTGGCGATGAGGATGCGGCGCGCGTGCACCTCGCGGTCCGGCGCACGGCGCACGCCCTTGGCGCGGATCGTGAAGCCGCCCTCGGCGGGCTCCGCCGACTGCACGACGGCCAGCTGGAACTCGCCCTCGTCGTATGACTCCACCTCGACCTGGCCGAGCTTGCGGAGCTCGAGTGGGGAGATCCCGTCGCGCGTGACGAAGCCGTGCGACATGAGGGTCGCGGCGTTCCGCGGCCGGCTGCTGTCGAGCACGAGCGTGCGGCGTCGGGCGCGCACCAGGTTCAGCGCGGCGGACAGGCCGGCAGGACCCGCGCCGATGACGACGACGTCGTACGAGTCGCCGGTCACGATGGAGCCGGCGCCGGCATCCGAGCCGACCCCGGGATCACTCACCGAGCATCCCCGCGAGGCGATCGAGACGCGCGATGGTCTCGTCCTTGCCGAGCAGCACCATCGACTCGAACAGCGGCGGCGAGATGCGGCGACCGGAGATGCCGACCCGCAGCGGGCCGTAGGCGAGGCGCGGCTTCATGCCCATGCCGGTGATGAGCGTGTTCTGCAGCACCTCCTGCACGAGGTCGATGTCCCACTGCGTGTGCGGGACCCCGGAGAGCGCGCCACGGGAGGCGGCGAGCACCTCGGGGGCGTCGTCCTTGAGCGCCTGGACGGCCGCGTCGTCGTAGGGCAGCTCATCCGCCGTCGTGAAGAGGAAGGACAGCAGGTCGGGCGCCTCGCCGAGGAGCTGCATGCGCTCCTGGACGAGCGGCGCGGCCGCCTCGAGCATCCGCCGCTGGTCGTGCGTGAGCTCGGCGCCGACGACATCCGCGGCCTGCAGGTACGGCACGAGGCGCTGGGCGAAGTCGTCGAGCGCGAGCAGGCGGATGTGGTCGCCGTTCAGAGACTCGGCCTTCTTCAGGTCGAAGCGCGCGGGGTTCGGGTTCACGTCGGCGACATCGAACGCGGTGACCATCTCCATCCGGCTGAACACGTCCCGGTCGTGCGTGAGCGACCAGCCGAGCAGCGCCAGGTAGTTGATGAGGCCCTCGGGGATGAAGCCGCGGTCGCGGTGGTGGAACAGGTTCGACTCGGGGTCGCGCTTGGAGAGCTTCTTGTTGCCCTCCCCCATCACGTAGGGCAGGTGCCCGAAGCGCGGGATGGCGTCGGCCACGCCGATGTCGATGAGCGCGTGGTACAGCGCGATCTGCCGCGGCGTCGAGGAGAGGAGGTCCTCGCCGCGGAGCACGTGGGTGATCCCCATGAGCGCGTCGTCCACCGGGTTCACGAGCGTGTAGAGCGGGGCGCCGTTGGGGCGCACGAGCACGAAGTCGGGGAAGGATCCGGCCGGGAACGTGACCGTGCCGCGCACGAGGTCGTCGAACGAGAGGTCGGTGTCCGGCACGCGGAGGCGGAGTGCGGGCGAACGGCCCTCGTCGCGGAACGCCTGGCGCTCCTCCTCCGTGAGGTCGCGCTCGAAGTTGTCGTAGCCCATCTTCGGGTCGCGGCCGGCGGCGCGGTTGCGCGCCTCGATCTCCTCGGCCGTCGCGAAGCTCTCGTACAGGTGGCCGGATGCGGTGAGCTTGGCGATCACATCGAGGTAGAGGTCGGTGCGCTGCGACTGGCGGTACGGCGCGTGCGGCCCGCCGACGCCCTCGCCCTCGTCCCAGTCGATCTCGAGCCAGCGCAGCGCCTCGATGAGCTGCTCGTAGCTCTCCTCGCTGTCGCGCGCGGCATCGGTGTCCTCGACGCGGAAGACCAGCTTGCCGCCGGTGTGGCGGGCGTAGGCCCAGTTGAAGAGCGCCGTGCGGATGAGCCCCACGTGCGGCGTCCCGGTCGGGGACGGGCAGAACCGGACGCGGACGTCCGTCCCGGTAGCGGTGGTCACGGGGTGCGCGGTTGTCTCAGTCATCCTGGATCCGATTCTAGGGCGCGGGCGTGGCCTGGCCCGCGGTCCCCGGCTGGCCGTCAGCGCAGTACGGCTCCAGCAGGTCCCACCGGTCGTACTGGTCGCCGGGCGGGACGCCGCACTCGAGGAGGACGGCGCCGGCGTAGCGCGTCGGGTCGAGGCCCTCGAGCGTGCCGGATCCGCGGAAGGCGCCGTCGCAGCCCGTGACCGTCACGTGCGCGGACTGGGCGGAGCCGAGGTACCCGATCACGTAGCGGGCCGCTCGGTCGAGCACGGGATCGAACGAGGTGATCTGCAGCGGCCACCCGAACAGCGGCCCCACGAGGTCGCGGTCGCGGAGGTCCGCGGCAAGGAAGGCGGCCCAGGTGTCCGGCGGGGCGAGGCTGTCGGCGACCGGGGTCGCGGACCCGTCCCGCTTGTCGAGCTCCAGGCGGAGGGCCGGGCGCAGCGCGGTGTCGACGCGCGTCACGCGCTGCGTCGTGGAGCCGAGTCCGGGCTGCTCCCCCGCGCTCGGGATCCGCACGGTCATCACCCGCACGGCGAGCAGCTCGTCAACCGGGCCGGCCGCGGGCTCAGCCCAGTCGATGGAGAGGTCGGCGGGCGTGCATCCGGCCGGCAGCCCGAGCTCCGCGGCACCCGGGGTGGGCGACGGGGTCAGGGCCGCGGAGGGCGGCGCGGATGCATCCGGCGTCTCGAGCCCGTAGTCCGACACGTCGTAGACGCAGCCCGAGAGCAGCGCGACCGCCGCGGCCGCCAGCGCGAGGCGCGCCGCACGGCCGGTGCGGATCACGGTCAGGCGCGGGCGCGCGCGGGGTTGGAGAGCGTGCCGATCCCCTCGATCGACACCTCGACGACTTGGCCGTCGGTGAACGGGCCGACGCCCGCGGGCGTGCCCGTGAGGATCACGTCGCCGGGCAGCAGGGTCCAGACGCGCGACGCGAACGCGATGAGCTCGGGGACGGTGTGCACCATCTCGCTCGTGCGGCCCGACTGGCGGAGCTCGCCGTCGACGCGCGTCTCGATGAGCGCGTCCTCGAACGAGCCCTCGGTCTCGATGACCGGGCCGAGCGGGCAGAACGTGTCGTACCCCTTGGCGCGGGCCCACTGGCTCTCGGAGTGCTGGATGTCGCGGGCGGTCACGTCGTTGCCGATGGTGAAGCCGAAGATCGAGCGCGCTGCGTCCTCCACGGACACGTCGCGCGTGATCCGCCCGATGACGACCGCGAGCTCGCCCTCGTGCTCGACCCGCTCGCTGTCGGCGGGGAGGCGGATCGCGTCGTCCGGGCCGATGACCGAGGTGTTCGGCTTCAGGAAGATGAGCGGCGTGGTCGGCGCCTCGCTGCCGTGCTCGGCCGCGTGCGCGGCGTAGTTGCGGCCGACGGCGACGACCTTCGAGCGCGGGATCACCGGCGCGAGCAGGCGGGCGTCGGCGAGCGGCACGCGCTCCCCCGTGGTCTGGTAGCCGCTGAACATGGGGTCGCCGGAGAGGACGACCAGGTGGCCCTCCTCCTCGTCGAGGATGCCGAAGCGGGGGTCGTCACCGGTGCTGAAACGCGCGATCTTCACGAGACACGACCCTAGCCGTGCCGGCGGCGCGCGGCCGCCGGCACGGGCCGACGCGCGCTACGCGTCGAGACGCGTGAGCCAGCCGTGGCGGTCCGGGATCCGGCCGTACTGGATGTCGGTCAGCTCCTGGCGCAGCGACATCGTGAGCTCGCCCGCCGGCGCGTCGATGTCGCCCACGTCGAGGTCATCGCCCATCAGGCGGCCGATGGGCGTGATGACGGCCGCGGTGCCGCACGCGAACACCTCGGTGATCTCGCCGGACTCGATGCCGTCGGCCCACTCGGCCAACGTGACGCGCCGCTTCTCGACCGTCAGGCCGCGGTCGCGCGCCAGCTCGAGGATGGAGTCGCGCGTGATGCCCTCGAGGATGCTCTCCGAGTCCGGCGTGACGAGACGGCCGTCCTCGTAGACCAGGACGATGTTCATCCCGCCGAGCTCCTCGAGGTAGCGGCCCTCCTCGGAGTCGAGGAAGAGCACCTGCGCGCAGCCGTGCGACGCGGCCTCGGCCTGCGGGAGGAGCGAGGCGGCGTAGTTGCCGCCGCACTTGGCCGCGCCCGTGCCGCCCTTGCCCGCACGGGAGTACTGCGTGGAGAGCCAGATCGAGACGGGCGCGACGCCGCCCGTGAAGTAGGCGCCCGCCGGGCTCGCGATGACGTAGTAGCCCACGCGCTGGGCGGCGCGCACGCCGAGGAAGCTCTCGTTGGCGATCATGAACGGGCGGAGGTAGAGGCTCTGCTCGGCGGCCGACGGCACCCAGTCGATGTCGGCTCGGACGAGCTGCGTCACCGACTCGACGAAGTCCTCGGTGGGCAGCTCCGGCAGCGCGAGGCGGCGGGCCGAGCGCTGGAGGCGGGCGGCGTTGCGGTCGGGGCGGAAGGTCCACACGGATCCGTCGGCGTGGCGGTACGCCTTCATCCCCTCGAAGATCTCCTGGCCGTAGTGCAGCACGCTCGCGGCGGGATCCAGCTGGAGCGGCCCGTACGGGACGACGCGGGCGTCGTGCCAGCCGGCGTCGAGGGTCCAGTCGATCTGGACCATGTGGTCCGTGAAGTGCTTGCCGAAGCCGGGGTCCGCGAGGATCGCCTCCCGCTCGGCGTCGGCGCGGGCGCTCTCCGACGGGGTCTGCTCGAAGGACAGGGGGAAGGCGGTGCCGGTGCTGCTGGTGGAGGCTGTGCCGCTGGTGGAGGCTGTGCTGCTGGTGGAGGCTGTGCTGCTGGTGGAGCTCATGTGGTCCTTCAGTGGTTCGTGGAGAGGGCGCGGAGGATGGCGTCGCCGACCTCCGCGGTGGATCGGGGTGCCGCGTCGCCCGTGGCACGCGCGGCGAGGTCGTCAGAGACCGCCGCCGAGACGCGCGCCGCGGCCTCCGAGAGGCCCAGGTGGTCGAGCAGGAGCGCGACCGAGAGGATCGCGGCGGTCGGGTCGGCCTTCTGCTGCCCGGCGATGTCGGGCGCGGATCCGTGCACCGGCTCGAACATGCTCGGGAACGCGCCGGTCGGGTTCACGTTGCCCGACGCCGCGAGGCCGATGCCGCCCGAGATGGCCGCGGCGAGATCGGTGATGATGTCGCCGAAGAGGTTGTCGGACACGATGACGTCGAAGCGCGACGGGTCGGTGACCAGGAAGATCATCGTGGCGTCGACGTGCAGGTAGTCGACCGTGACGTCCGGGTGCTCGGCGGCGACGCGGTCGACGGTGCGCTGCCAGAGGGATCCCGCGAAGGTCAGCACGTTGGTCTTGTGCACGAGGGTGACGCGCTTGCGGTCGCGCTTCTCGGCCAGCTCGAACGCGAACCGCACGGTGCGCTCCACGCCGTGCGCCGTGTTGACGGACACCTCGGTCGCGATCTCGTGCTCGGTGCCGCGACGCAGCACGCCGCCGTTGCCCGCGTACGGGCCCTCGGTGCCCTCGCGGACGACCACGAAGTCGACCTGGCCGGGCGCGGCGAGCGGCGATGCCACGCCGGGCAGCAGGGCCGTCGGCCGCAGGTTGATGTAGTGGTCGAACGCGAAGCGCAGCTTGAGCAGCAGGCCGCGCTCGATGATGCCGCCGGCCAGGCGCGCGTCGCGGGGGTCGCCGCCGACGGCGCCGAGCAGGATCGCGTCGTGCTGCGCGAGCGCCGCGAGGTCGGAGTCGGTGAGGATCTGCCCCGTCTCGAGGAAGTGGCCGGCGCCGAACGGGTACTGCGTGGTGTCGAGCGACACGTCCGCGGGGACCGCCTCCCGGAGCACGCGGAGGGCCTCGTGGACGACCTCCGGACCGATGCCGTCCCCGGGGACGACGGCGAGCGAGATGGTGCGGGGCATGGATCCTCCCGGGACTCGTGGCTTTCCGGACAGGCTACCTGTCCGTCGACTGGCCCCGCTCGCTAGGCTGTGCCGACCCCGACCGCACGACAGAAGGACACCACCATGAGCATCGGACTCGGCATCTTCCTCGTCGTCCTGCGGGCGATCCTCGCCTTCGCGGTCGACATCACCGTCCCGGGCGTCGACCTGCAGCTCGTCGGCTACATCCTCATGGGCAGCGGCGCACTGGTGATCATCATCGGCGTCGCGCTCCTCGCCCGCCGCCGCACGGCCGTCAGCGAGACGCGCACCAGCATCGACCCCGCCACCGGCCAGCGAGTCACGCGCCGCGAGCGGTCGGACGACAACCTCATCTGATCGGCTCCCCGGACGCGCTGCCGCGTGCCGCGAGCGCTCAGTCGTGCGAGCTCGCACGGCGGAGGCTCGTCAGCGAGATGACGATGGCCCCGACCATGAGCGCCGCGCCGATGATCGAGGTCGTCACCACGCCGCCGTCGAACGCCTGGTGCGCCGACTCGAGCAGCGCGGCCCCGACGTCGGCCGGCACGCGCTCGGCCACCGAGACCGCTCCCCCGAGCGTCTCCCGCGCCGCGGACGCGTCGCCGTCGGAGAGGCCGGCGGGCAGCACGAGCCCGGTCCGGTAGCTGGCCGTGAGGATGCTGCCGAGCACCGCCGTGCCGAGCACCGCGCCCACCTCGTACGCCGTCTCCGACACCGCGGACGCCGCGCCCGCCTTCGCCGGCGGGACGGCCGCGATGATCAGGTCGTTGGAGATGGTCTGCGACGCGCCGATTCCCGCGCCCAGCAGGCAGAACGCGAAGACGAGGAGCCCGACGGACGCGCCCCTCCCCGTCGCCGCGAGGATCACGTAGGCGACGGCCGAGAACGCGAGCGCGATCGCGACGACGCGGGACGGACGCGCGCGGGCCACGATCGGCACGATCACCAGCCCCGAGACGATGACCACGACGGATCCCGGGATGAGCGCGAACCCGGCGGCGAGCGGGTCGAGCCCCGCGACCAGCTGGAGGTGCTGCGTCACGAAGAAGAGGAAGCCGACGAGCGAGACGACGCTCAGCAGGTTGACGAGCACCGCCCCCGTGAAGACCGGCTCGCGGAACAGCGCGACGTCGAGCATGGGGTTCCGTGCCCGCGACATGCGGCGGACGAAGAGGATCCCCGCGACCACGCCCACGACGGGCGCGGCGATCGCGAGCGGCGTGACGCCCTCGGTCGCGAAGGTCTTGATCGCGTAGACGATGGGCGCGACCGTCGCGAGCGACAGCAGGATCGCGATCCCGTCGATGGGCCCCGGTGCCGGGTCCTTCGACTCGGGCACGAGCACGGGCGTGAGGATCAGCAGGGGCAGCAGCACGGGCACGGCGACGAGGAACACCGATCCCCACCAGAAGTTGTCGAGCAGCACGCCGCCCACGAGCGGGCCGAGCGCGGATCCGCCGGAGAAGCCCGACGCCCAGATGGCGATGGCGAGGCGGCGCTGCTTCCGGTCGGTGAAGATCGAGCGCAGGAGCGAGAGCGTGGAGGGCATGAGCATCGCGCCGAAGAACCCGAGCGCGGCGCGGGCGGCGATGAGCTGCGACGCGTCGGTCGCGAACGCGGCGAGGGCCGAGACGAGGCCGAAGCCGGCCGCGCCGATCATGAGCAGGCGGCGGCGCCCGTAGCGGTCCCCCATGTTGCCCATCGCGACGAGGAGACCGGCGAGCACGAGCGGGTAGGCGTCGATGATCCAGAGCTGCGCGGCGCCCGACGGCTCGAGGTCGCGCGCGATCGACGGCATCGCGAAGCTCAGCACCGTGTTGTCGATCGAGACGAGCAGCACCGGGAGCATCAGCACGACGAGCGCGGCCCACTGGCGTCGCCCGGCCCGGCCGGCGACGGCGGTCACGGGGACGGATGCGGTGCGAGGCGTGGACATGACGGGGCTTCCTGACGTCGGGATGCGGGGTGCACGGCGTACTGGCGGGGCCGCGGGAGCGACCGGGATCACTGTACCGTCCGGTCGGTACAGTGGGCAACTCGCCGCTACGCTGGATCCATGCCCGCCACACCGCCCGACGACCCCGCACGCGCGCCCGAGCCCGACGCCGGATCCGACCCCGCGTCCTCCTCCGCCGGGAGCGCCCGCGACCGGATCCTCGACGCCTTCGAGGAGCTGCTCGTGCAGCAGGGTGAGCGCGGCACGACCCTCGAGTCCGTCGCCGCCGCGGCCGGCGTCTCCAAGGGCGGGCTGCTCTACCACTTCGGCGGCAAGGAGGCGCTCGTCGACGGCCTGCTCGCCCGCATGGCCGCGCTCGCGCAGGCGGACGTCGCGCGCCTCCGGGCGGCCGAGCGGGGACCGGTCGACCTGTGGATCCGCAGCTCGCTGTCCACGGCCACGCCCTTCGACCGCGCCTACGTCGCGACCTCCCGGCTCGCGCAGGGCAACCACCCGCGCGCCCGCGACACGCTCACGCACCTGCAGGACGAGTGGGCCGCCGTGATCCTCGAGGCCGTGGGCGACCCGGCCGTCGCGCGCGCCGTGCTCCTCATCGGCGACGGCCTCTACTACAACAGCGCGCTCCAGCCGTGGCTCGGCGGCTCCGCTCCCGCCGACGAGGCGCTCGACGAGCTCATCCGCGTGGTCGACGACCTCGTGCGGATCCGCTCGACCCGCGGCTGACCGGGCCCGCCGCCCACGGATGCGCCGACCCCGGACGCACGTGAGGGCGGCCGCCGCAGCAGCCGCCCTCACGGTGGTCGATCCGACCGGGTTCAGTCCGCGATGTCGATCTCGCGCAGCGACGTGGTCTGGATCGCCCGCCGCACGTTCTCCAGCACGCCGTCCGGCACGGGCGAGTCGACGCTGAGCACGCTGAGCGCGCGACCGCCGGCCTCCTGGCGGGCGATCTGCATGCCCGCGATGTTGACCTCGGCGTCACCGAACTCCTTGCCGTAGACCGCGACGATGCCGGGGCGGTCCTCGTACTTCATGACGATGAGGTGGCGGCTGAACGGCACCTCGACGTCGTAGCCGTCGATCTCGACGAGCTTCTCGATCTGCTTCGTGCCCGTGAGCGTGCCCGACACCGACACCTGCGTGCCGTCGGACAGCGCGCCGCGGATGCTGAGCACGTTGCGGTACTCCTCCGACACGGCGTCGGTGATGAGCCGCACCTCGAGCCCGCGCTGCTCCGCGAGGAGCGGCGCGTTGACGTAGGAGACGTTCTCGCTCACGACGTTGGTGAACACGCCCTTGAGCGCCGCGAGCTTGAGGACGCTCACGTCGTATCCCGCGAGCTCGCCGCGGACGACCACGTCGATGCTCGTGAGCGCCTCGTGCGCGAGACCCGAGAACACCTGCCCGAGCTTCTCCATCAGCGGGATGCCGGGGCGCACGTACGGGTCGATGACGCCGCCGGCGACGTTCACGGCGTCCGGCACCAGCTCGCCGCCGAGCGCGAGGCGGACGCTCCTCGCCACCGAGACGCCCGCCTTCTCCTGGGCCTCGTCCGTGGAGGCCCCGAGGTGCGGCGTGACGATGATGTTGTCGACCTCCAGCAGCGGCGAACCCGTGGGCGGCTCGCTCACGAACACGTCGAGGCCGGCGCCCGCGATGCGCTTCGACTTGAGCGCCGTGTACAGCGCGTCCTCGTCGATGATGCCGCCGCGGCTCGCGTTGACGATGCGCAGGGACGGCTTCGCCAGCGCGAACTGCTCCGTGGAGATGAGCCCCGTGGTGTCGGGCGTCTTGGGGATGTGGATGGTGATGAAGTCGGACGCCTTCATCAGCTCGTCGAGCGGGAGGAGCTGCACGCCCAGCTGCTGCGCGCGGGCCGGCGTGACGTAGGGGTCGTACGCGACGAGCGTGGCGCCGAAGCCCGCGAGGCGCTGGGCGACGAGCGTGCCGATGCGGCCGAGGCCCACGATCCCGATGGTCTTCTCGTACAGCTCGACGCCCGTGAAGGACGAGCGCTTCCAGAGGCCCTGCTTGAGCGAGGCGCTCGCGTCCGGGATGAAGCGGGCGAGCGAGAGGATGTGGCCGATGGCGAGCTCGGCGGCCGAGATGACGTTGGAGGTCGGCGCGTTCACGACCATGACGCCCGCGGTGGTCGCGGCCTTGATGTCGACGTTGTCGAGGCCCACGCCCGCGCGGGCGACGACCTGGAGGCGCGGCGCGGCGGCGATGGCCTCCGCGTCGATCTTCGTGGCGGAGCGCACGAGCACGGCGTCGGCCTCCGCGAGGGCCGCGAGCAGGGCGGGGCGGTCGGTGCCGTCGACGGATCGGACGTCGAAGTCGGGCCCCAGGGCGTCGACGGTGGCGGGCGAGAGTTCTTCGGCGATGACGACGACGGGCTTGGTCAAGAGCGGTCCTTCGGGCGGGGGCGGCTGGGACCCTCACATGCTAGTGGCCCCAGAATGGGCGGATGAGCGATGTGACGTGGGCTGCGATCCAGCTCGCCGTGCGGATCCTGCTGGCCCTCGTCTTCATCGGGATGGGCGTCAACCACTTCGTGCCGAAGGCCGCGCAGGCCATGGCGGCGATCATCCCGCCGTCGTTCCGCCGCCCCGGCGTGCCCTCTCCCCTGGCGCTCGTGCGGTTCACGGGGCTGTGCGAGATCGCGGGCGGGATCGGCCTCCTCGTGGAGCCGGTGCGCCTCGTGGCCGGCATCGCGCTGGCGGTGTTCCTGGTCGCGGTCTTCCCCGCCAACGCCTTCGCCGCCCGGCATCCCGATCGCTTCGGCCGCATCGCGATCCCGCTGGTGCCGCGTCTCGTGGCGCAGGTCGTGCTGATCGCGCTGGTGCTGTTCGCCGGCTGGCCGCTGTAGCGGTCCGCCGCTAGACGAGCGGCAGCAGCTCCGCGAGCCCGACCGTGAGCGCGCTCGCGGCGGCCAGCCCCGCGAGCATCACGAGGACGCGCGCGGGGACAGGCCGGCCGCGCGTCGCGAGCGCCGCGAGGACGAACGCGACGACCGGCACGAGGATGGCGCCGACGAGCGTCGCGAGGGTGCCCGGCCGGAGCGATCCGCCGAACGCCGTCGCGATGTCGCGGAAGGCCGTGTACTGGTCGACGGCCTGCCACACCAGGACGCCGTGGGCGAGCGCGCCGAGGATCCCGACGACCCAGCCCGCGCGCGTCGGCCGACCACGACGCGCGCGCGCGGGCGCGGTCGCGGAGTCGGCGACGGGCACCCGGTCGCCGCTCATCGGGTCACCACCCAGGGCCACGGGAAGAGGACGACGGCGCCCGCGGCGAGCACGACCATGCGGCGGCCGACGCGCATCCCGCGCAGGGCGGCGACGACGGCGGCCACCCACAGGGGCGGCGCGAGCACCGTGAGGGCCTCGGTCGCCTGCGCGACGCCGACCTGGAACGCGGATCCGGCGCTCGACGGGTTGTCGCGCACGACGAAGAACCAGGCGATGGCCTCGAGCACCGCGACGGCGCCGAAGAAGGCGAGGCCCACCACCTCGGGCGAGGCGTCGGGGGCGGCGCTGCCGTCGTCGATCGCGCGGGCGTGCGGCTCGTCGGATGCGGACGTCGCGGCTCCGGACGCCGCGGCCCGGCGCGCGGCCGTCGCCCCGAGGGCCGACGCCCGGCCGCCCTCGGTCGCGGGGCTTGCGCCAGGGCGACGCCGCGGCACCGCACGCTGCGGCTCGGGCGATCGGGCGAGCGTGGGATCCGCGTCCTCGCCGGCCCAGCTGAGGGCGTCGTCGTCGGGGGTGCGTGGCATCCCACGATGGTACGTGCTCGGATCCGGACGCCCGCTCCTCACGCACTCCGGCACCTGCCCCGGACGCGCAGACGCCCGGACGCACGAGGCGACCGGGCGTCCGGCGGTGCGGGTGCGGCGTCGGCTAGCGGGCGACCGAGCCGTCCGTGTAGTCGTCGTCGGCCTTGTTCCACGCGAAGAGCTTGCGCAGCTCGCGGCCGGTCGACTCGATCGGGTGCTCCTCGCCCTTCTTGCGCAGCTCGAGGAACTCGGGCGCACCGGCGTCCTGGTCCTTGATGAAGCGGTCGGCGAACGCGCCGGACTGGATGTCCGCGAGGACGGCCTTCATGTTCTCCTTGACGTCCGGCGAGATGACGCGCGGGCCGGAGACGTAGTCGCCGTACTCGGCCGTGTCGGAGATGCTCCAGCGCTGCTTCGCGATGCCGCCCTCCCACATGAGGTCGACGATGAGCTTGAGCTCGTGCAGCACCTCGAAGTACGCGATCTGCGGCTGGTAGCCCGCCTCGATCAGCGTCTCGAAGCCGTACTGCACCAGCTGCGAGGTGCCGCCGCAGAGCACGGCCTGCTCGCCGAAGAGGTCGGTCTCGGTCTCCTCGGTGAAGGTCGTGCGGATGCCGCCGGCGCGGAGGCCGCCGATGCCCTTGGCGTACGACCACGCGAGGTCCCACGCCTTGCCCGACGCGTCGACCTCGACGGCGACGATGACGGGCACGCCGCGGCCGGCCTCGAACTCGCGGCGCACGGTGTGGCCCGGGCCCTTGGGGGCGACGAGGACGACGTCGACGCCCTCGGGCGCCTCGATGTAGCCGAAGCGGATGTTGAAGCCGTGGGCGAAGACGAGCGTCTTGCCCTCGGTGAGGTTGTCGCGCACGCTGTCGGCGTAGAGGCCGCGCTGGTGCTGGTCGGGCGCGAGGATGACGATCACGTCGGCCCACGCGGACGCGTCGGACGGCGTCTTCACCGTGAAGCCCTGCTCCTCGGCCTTGGCGCGGCTCGTCGAGCCCTCCTTGAGGCCGATGACGACCTCGACGCCGGAGTCGCGGAGGTTCAGCGCGTGCGCGTGGCCCTGCGAGCCGTAGCCGATGACGGCCACCTTGCGACCCTGGATGAGCGAGAGGTCGGCGTCCTTGTCGTAGACGATGTCAGTCACGTGATGGATCTCCTTGTTCTGTCGTCCCCGCGGGAGGTGCGAGGGGCGGTCGTGCCTGGCCGCCCCGCGCTCGGCGGGGCGTGGGTCGTGCGGGCGGGTACGTGCGTGGGAGTGCGGCGGACGGAGGTCGCGGCGCGGGGGGGAGCCTAGCGCCCGACCCCGCGTCCCGCCGGGTCGGTCCTAGGCGGTGCGGAAGACGCGGTCGGTGATGGACTTGGATCCCCGGCCCATGGCGAGGAGCCCCGACTGCGCGAGCTCCTTGATGCCGAACGGCTCGAGCACGCGGAGGAGGGCCTGGGCCTTCCCCGAGTCGCCCGTGACCTCGATGATCAACGCGTCGGTGGCCACGTCGACCACGCGGGCGCGGAAGAGGTTCACGGCCTCGAGCACCTGGGAGCGCGTCACGTTGTCGACGCGCACCTTCACGAGCAGGTGCTCGCGCTCGACGGCCTGGCCGGGATCGAGCTCCACGATCTTGATGACGTTGATCAGCTTGTTGAGCTGCTTCGTCACCTGCTCGAGCGGCAGCGCCTCGACGTCCACGACGACCGTGATGCGGGAGAGGCCCTCGATCTCGCTCGCACCGACCGCGAGCGACTCGATGTTGAAGCCGCGGCGGGCGAACAGGCCCGCGACGCGGGTGAGGAGTCCGGGCTTGTCCTCCACCAGGAGGCTCAGGATGTGGCTCACTTCTCGGTCCTCCCGGTCTCCGCGAGGTCGTCGTCCCAGTCGGGCGCGTGGTCGCGGGCGTACTGCACGGCGCTGTTGCTGAGACCCTGCGGCACCATCGGCCACACCATCGCGTCGCGGCTGACCACGAAGTCAATGACGACGGGCCGGTCGTTGGTGGCGAGCGCCAGGCGGATCGCGTCGTCCACCTCCTCGGGCTTCGTCACGCGGATCCCGAGGGCGCCGTACGCGTCGGCCATCTTCACGAAGTCGGGCACCATGCGCGTGCCGCCTCCCGTGTTGAGGTCGGTGTTCGAGTAGCGGCCCTCGTAGAAGAGGGTCTGCCACTGGCGCACCATGCCGAGCGACGAGTTGTTGATGATCGCGACCTTGATCGGGATGTCGTTGATCGTGCAGGTGGCGAGCTCCTGGTTGGTCATCTGGAAGCAGCCGTCGCCGTCGATGGCCCACACGTGGCGGTCCGGCTGGGCGACCTTGGCGCCCATCGCGGCGGGCACCGAGTAGCCCATGGTGCCGGCCCCGCCGGAGTTGAGCCACGAGTTGGGGCGCTCGTACTTGATGAACTGCGCCGCCCACATCTGGTGCTGGCCGACGCCCGAGGCGAACACGCCCTCCGGCCCCGTGATCTCGCCGATGCGCTGGATGACGTACTGCGGCGCGAGCTGGCCGTCCTCGGGCGGCGTGTAGCCGAGCGGGAACTCCTCGCGGAGGCCGTCGAGGTAGGTCCACCAGTCGGCGATGTCCTGCTCGACCGCGGAGGCGGCCTTCGCCTCGCGGAACGCGACCGCGAGGTCGGCGATGACGTCCTTCGCGTCGCCCACGATCGGGACGTCGGCGATGCGGATCTTGGAAATCTCGGCCGGGTCCACGTCGACGTGGACGACCTTCGCGTTCGGCGCGAAGAGCGACGCCTTGCCCGTGACCCGGTCGTCGAACCGGGCGCCGAGGGACACGAGCAGGTCGGACTCCTGCAGCGCGAGCACCGCGGGGACCGTGCCGTGCATCCCGGGCATGCCGAGCTGCTGCGGGTGGGAGTCGGGGAACGCGCCGCGCGCCATGAGCGTCGTGACGACGGGGGCGCCGACCGCCTCGGCCAGCGCGAGGAGCTCCTCGTGCGCCTTGGCGCGGATCACGCCGCCGCCCACGTAGAGGACGGGCTTCTTCGCCTCGACCAGCAGCTGCGCGGCGGCCTGGATCTGCTTGCCGTGGGCCTTGGCGACGGGACGGTAGCCGGGCAGGTCGATCTTCGGCGGCCAGTGGAACGGCGCCTCGAGCTGCTGCGCGTCCTTGGTGATGTCGACGAGCACGGGGCCCGGGCGGCCCGTGGAGGCGATGTGGTAGGCCGACGCGATGGTCGACGGGATGTCCTCGGGCCGCGTCACCAGGAAGCTGTGCTTCGTGATGGGCATCGTGATGCCCACGATGTCGGCCTCCTGGAAGGCGTCGGTGCCCATGAGGGTGGAGAAGACCTGGCCCGTGATCGCGAGGAGCGGCACCGAGTCCATGTAGGCATCTGCGATGGCCGTGACCAGGTTCGTGGCGCCGGGACCGGAGGTCGCGATGCAAACGCCGGTGCGTCCGCTCGAGGACGCGTAGCCCTCGGCGGCGTGACCGGCGCCCTGCTCGTGGCGGACGAGGATGTGGCGCAGCTTCGTCGAGTCCATGAGCGGGTCGTAGGTGGGGAGGATGGCGCCGCCGGGGAGGCCGAAGATGTCGTCGACACCGAGGAGCTCGAGGGTGCGGACGACCGCCTGGGCCCCCGTGAGGATCTCGTCGCCCTGGTGGGCGGTCGGCGCCTGCGGCGTGGGGGGCGGGGTGGGCAGAGCTGGCATGGGTGCGCGATTCCTGGCTGATGGTGCTGGAGGTGAGGAGGGGGTCATCCCGTGATCGCGCCCTCGGCGGCCGAGTGCACGAGCTTGGCGTACTTGGCGAGGACTCCGCGCGTGTAGCGCGGCGGGAGAGGTGCCCACCCCTCACGGCGGGCGGCGAGCTCGGCCTCGTCGACCAGTAGGTCGAGCGTGCGAGCGGCGATGTCGACGCGGATCCGGTCTCCATCGCGCACGAAGGCGACGGGACCTGCGTCCACCGCTTCGGGAGCCATGTGGCCGATGCACAGTCCGGTTGTGCCGCCTGAGAATCGACCGTCCGTCAAGAGTAGTACATCCTTGCCGAGGCCGGCTCCCTTGATGGCGCCCGTGATGGCGAGCATCTCGCGCATGCCGGGGCCGCCCTTGGGGCCCTCGTAGCGGATGACGATGACGTCGCCCTTCGAGATGCGGCCCTCGGTGAGCGCGTCCATGGCGGCGCGCTCGCGCTCGAAGACGCGGGCCGGGCCCTCGAACACGTCGAGGTCGAAACCGGCGGTCTTGACGACGGCGCCCTCGGGGGCGAGCGAGCCGTGCAGCACGCTGATGCCGCCGGTGGCGTGGATGGGGTCGTCCATCTTGCGGATGACCGTGCCGTCGAGGTCCGCGAGGTCCATCGCCTCGAGGTTCTCGCGCATGGTGCGGCCGGTGACGGTCATGACGTCGCCGTGCAGGAGGCCCGCGTCGAGCAGCGCCTTCATGACCACGGGGACGCCGCCGACGCGGTCGACGTCGTTCATGACGAAGCGGCCGAACGGCTTGAGGTCGCCGAGGTGCGGCACGCGGTCGGCGATGCGGTTGAAGTCGGACAGCTGCAGGTCGACCTCGGCCTCCCGCGCGATGGCGAGGAGGTGAAGGACCGCGTTGGTGGATCCGCCGAACGCCATGACCACGGAGATGGCGTTCTCGAACGCCTCCTTGGTCATGATGTCGCGCGCGGTGATGCCCTTCGCGATGAGGTTGACGACGGCCTCGCCCGAGCGGTGCGCGAAGTAGTCGCGGCGGCGGTCGGCGCTCGGCGGGGCGGCGGATCCCGGGAGGCTCATGCCGAGGGCCTCGGCGACGCTCGCCATGGTGTTCGCGGTGTACATGCCGCCGCAGGCTCCCTCGCCCGGGCAGATGGCCTTCTCGATGCGGGTCAGGTCCTCCTGGCTCATCGTGCCGGCCTTGCACGCGCCGACGGCCTCGAAGGCGTCGATGATGGTGACCTCCTTCTCCGTGCCGTCGGAGAGCTTCACCCAGCCGGGGGCGATGGATCCCGCGTAGAGGAACACGGAGGAGAGGTCGAGGCGGGCCGCGGCCATGAGCATGCCGGGCAGCGACTTGTCGCAGCCAGCGAGGAGGACGGATCCGTCGAGGCGCTCGGCCATCATCACGGTCTCGACGCTGTCGGCGATGACCTCGCGCGAGACGAGCGAGAAGTGCATGCCCTCGTGGCCCATCGCGATGCCGTCGCTGACGGAGATGGTGCCGAACTGGAGCGGGTAGCCGCCGCCCGCGTGGACGCCCTCCTTGGCGCCCTGCGCGAGGCGGTCGAGGCTGAGGTTGCAGGGGGTGACCTCGTTCCAGGAGCTGGCGACGCCGATCTGGGGCTTCTCCCAGTCCTCGTCGCCCATCCCGACGGCGCGGAGCATGCCCCGCGAGGACGTGGCCTCGATCCCGTCGGTGACGTCGCGGCTCCGGGGCTTCATGTCGATCTCAGGCATGGCATGAGTTTATGTCCTGCCGTGGAGCAGTCCCGGCCTCCTGGGGCGACGTGCGGGCCCGCGTGCGGGTCAGCCGATGCCCGGGGGCAGGCGGGCCGCGTCCGCGTCGCCGTCGCGGCCGTCGGGACCCGGGACCGCGGTCGTCGGAGCCAGGTGCGACTCCGCGTCACGGGGCCCCGCGCCGCCGGTGACGTGGCCCGCCTCCTCGGCGGCGATGTTCTCCGCGGAACCGACGGGCAGCGTCGACGCGTCCACCTCGTCGGCCTCGCGCAGCTCGTCGTGCGCACGGTCGATCGCCTCCTCGAGCTCGTCGACGAGGAGGTCCTCGCGGAGGAAGTGGCGGAGGCGGTAGCCCGCGCGGCCGACCATGTGCGCGGATATCGGCGCCGTGAGCATCTGGAAGAGGAGCACCGGGACGAGCATCGCGACCGTGCTGAGGCTCTGCGACTGCAGGGCGAGCGCCAGGAGCACGAGGATCACGCCGAGGATCTGCGGCTTGGTGGCCGCGTGCATGCGGGCGAGCGGATCCGGGAAGCGCAGGAGCCCGACGCCCGCGGCCACCGAGAGCACGCCGCCGAGGATGAGGAGCACGAGGCTCACGACGTCGAGGGCGTCGGCAAGCGGGCCGGACACGAGGATGCCGTTCACGACGGGTCCTGCTTCGAGACGTAGCGGGCGACGGCCACCGTGGCGAGGAACGCGGTCATCGCGAGCACGAGCATCACGGGCACCGTGCGGGTGTGGCCGTTGTAGACCATCTCGGCGCCGAGCACGCAGATGAGCGTGGTGAGCAGCACGTCGGACGCGATGATCCGGTCGAGGATGCTCGGGCCGCGAACGATGCGCACGAGCGCCATCGCGGCGGTCGAGAAGAACAGGGCGCCGACGACGACCCAGCCGACCTGCATCACGATGCTCATGCGAGCTCCTCCCCCGTGGTGGTGATGAGCCCCGCTTCGAGGTCGCGGTCGCGCACCAGCTCGTGCGCGCGCTGCGTGCGGGTCTGCAGCAGCGGCTCGCGGCCGGACTCGCGCCGGTCGCGGTTGACGCGCCACACGTCGTCGGCGGTGCCGAGCGTGAAGACGATGCGGCTCTCGACCTGCAGGGTGGTCTCCCGGACGCGCTCCACCTCCTCCGGCGTGGAGGTGCCGAGCGCGTGGAGGTAGAGGATCGAGCGCTCCCGGTCGGCCTCGACGACGATCGAGCCCGGCACGAGCGACACGAGCTCGGCCGTGAGCGTCATGACGAAGTCGCTGCGGGTGTGCAGGTGCACCGCGATGACCGAGTTGACCGGCACGCGGCGCCAGTCGAAGGCCATGGCGGCGACCTGGAACGACGCGCGCACGAGGTCGACCGCGAAGTGGCCGAGCAGGATGGCCGCCCAGCGGATGTCGAACCGGCCGGACAGCTCGACCGGCGGCAGGTAGAACACGCGCGTGACGAGCAGCGCCAGGACGATGCCGGTGACCACCGAGATCACCGTGACGTGGCCCCAGAGCAGGAGCCAGAGGATCACGAGCCAGACGAGGAGCGGCAGCTGCACGAGGAGCGAGAGCCGCTCGGCGCGGGCCCTGGCCTTGCGGGGGCTCATTCGACGCCTCCCGGGAAGACGGTCTCGACGTAGCCGAGCTCGCCGGATCCGTTGCCGGACCCGGGGCCGGTGAGGCTCTCGCCCGCACGCTCGGCGAGGGCGTACACGGGACCCGCGAAGACGGTGAGCGTCACGCTCACGACGACCATGCCCGCCGTCGCGCCCGTCATGAGCACGGGCGTCTTCCGCACGGTCGTCACGGCCTCGCCGCCCGGCCGCTCGGAGAGCTGGTCGAGCAGTGGCGACTCGTAGTCCTCGACCTCCTCGGCGCCGCGCCAGAACGCCATGTTCCAGACGCGGGCGAGGGCGTAGAGCGTGAGGAGGCTCGTGGCGGCGCCCGCCGCGATGACCGCGTACGTGAGCCAGCCGCCGACCTCGGCACCCGAGTCGAAGAGCGCGACCTTGCCGATGAAGCCCGAGAACGGGGGGATGCCTCCGAGGTTGAGCGCGGGGATGAAGAACAGGATCGCCATCACGGGCGCCGCCTTGAGCAGGCCGCCGAGCCTGTTGATCGAGGTGCTGCCGCCCGTGCGCTCGATGAGGCCGGAGGCGAGGAACAGCGTCGTCTGCACGACGATGTGGTGGATCACGTAGTAGATGGTCGCGGTCATGCCCGCCACCGTGTTGAGCGCGATGCCGAAGATCATGTAGCCGATGTGGCTCACGAGCGTGAACGAGAGCAGCCTCTTGATGTCGGCCTGGGCGACCGCGCCGAGGATGCCGATGACCATCGTGAGCGCCGCGACCACCATGAGCGCCGTGGAGAGCTGGTCGGTCGGGAACATGACCGTCTCCGTGCGGAGGATCGCGTAGACGCCGACCTTGGTGAGGAGCCCCGCGAACACCGCGGTCACGGGCGCGGGCGCCGTCGGGTAGGAGTCCGGCAGCCAGAACGACAGCGGGAAGACGGCCGCCTTGATGCCGAACGCGACCAGCAGCATGATGTGCAGGATCAGCTGCACGTCCGGCGGGATCTCGTCGAGCCGCACCGAGATCTGCGCGATGTTCACCGTGCCGAGCGCGCCGTAGATCATGGCGATGGAGGCGAGGAACAGCATCGACGAGACGAGGCTCACCACGATGTACGTGACGCCCGCGCGGATGCGCGCCTCCGTGCCGCCGAGCGTCAGCAGCACGTAGCTCGCCACGAGGAGGATCTCGAACCCGACGTAGAGGTTGAAGAGGTCGCCCGCGACGAAGGCGTTGAAGACCCCCGCCGCCAGGATCAGGTACGTCGGGTTGAAGATGGACACCGGCGTCTCGCCGTCGCCGTCCTCGAGGCCCTGGCCGATCGAGAACATGAGCACGGCGAGCAGCACGATCGACGAGATCAGCAGCATGAGCGCCGACAGCCGGTCGACCACGAGCACGATGCCGAAGGGCGCGGCCCACCCGCCGACCTCGACGGACTGGCCGCCCTGCTGGTCGACGAGCACGAGGAGCACGGCGCTGAGCGCGACGACGATCACGAGCGCGAGCACCGAGACGGCGACCTGCAGGCGGCGCTGGCGCGCGGCGACGAGGGCAGCGGCCGCACCCAGCAGCGGCACGAGCACGACGAGCGGGATGAGCGTCTGGAAGATCGTCATCGGTCGTCCCCCGTCCGCTTCTCGGCGCGCTGCGTGCGGAAGTCGCGGTCGTCGTCGTCGGCGGAGTCGTCGATGGCCTCTTCCAGGTCGGATCGGTTGTCGCGGAGCTTCCGGGCGGACGCGATCGCGGCCTCGGCGTTGGTGCCGAACTCGGTGTCGTCGTCGTCGGGGACGGTCGGCTCCTCGCCGAGTCCCGTGCGGGGGCCGCGCATCGCGAGGTCGTCCTCGTCGTCCGTCACCACGTCGGCGTTGGCCAGCCGCCAGGAGCGGTAGATGAGCGCCATGAGGAAGGCCGAGACGCCGAAGGTGATGACGATGGCCGTGAGGATGAGGGCCTGGGGCAGCGGGTCGGCGTACTCCGACGGATCCACGTCCGGGTCGTAGATCGGCGCGAGCCCCACGCGTCCGGACATGATGAGGATGAGGATGTTGGTCGCGTTGCCCACCAGCAGGAAGCCGAGGAGCACGCGCGTCATGCTGCGCTCGAGCATGAGGTAGATGCCCGTGGCGTACAGCGCGGCCATGATCACGATGAGGGTGACGGAGACGCTCACACGCTCACCCCCTGCTCGGTCTCCATGCCGTCCGCTCCCTGCTCGACCGTCCGGTCGCTCTCCACCTGGCGGTCGACCTCCGCGCCGAGGCTGCGGAGCACGTCGAGCGTGAGGCCGACGACGACGAGGTAGACGCCGACGTCGAAGAAGGTGCTCGTGACGAACTCGACGTGGCCGACGAAGGGCACTTCGGTGTCGATCCACGTGGAGGTGAGCGCGTCGGCGCCGAAGACCAGCGGGACGACCGCCGTGCCGACCGCGAAGACGAGGCCCGTGCCGAGCACGCGTCCGGCGTCGACGGGCGCGGCGGCCCCGAGCTCGTAGCGGCCGCCCGCGAGGTACCGCGCGACGAGGGCCATGCCCGCGAGGAGCCCGCCGGCGAATCCGCCGCCCGGCAGGTTGTGGCCCGCGAACAGCAGGTAGACGGACACAACAATGAGGCTGTGGAAGAGGAGCCGGACGACGACCTCGAGGAGGATCGACCGGTTCTGCGGCGCGAGCGTGCGGCCCGCGAGGAGCCACGGGCTGCGCTGGTCGCGGTGCGAGTCCGTGACCGCGTCGCGCGCGTCCATGCGCGGCCCACCGACGCCGTGCTCGACCTCGAGCGGCGCCTCGGCGCCCTGCGGGTCGCGCCGTCCGGCGAGCCGCGCGATGAGGCTGCGGCGCGACGGCGCGGTGAGGCGCGGCAGGGAGTCGGTGCGGCGGTTGAGGAAGATGAGGCTCGCGACGCCCGTGGCCGCGACGATGAGCACCGAGATCTCGCCCATGGTGTCCCAGCCGCGGAGGTCGACCAGCGTGACGTTGACGACGTTGCTGCCGTGGCCCTGCTCGTATGCGAGGCGCGGGAACTCCAGCGAGATGGGCGACGCGACGCGGGCGCCGAGCGCGACGACCGCGACGGTGGACATGAGGGCGGCGACCGCGATGCCGATGGAGGCGCGCCAGATCGGGTGCACCGACCGGTTCCGCTCCCCCAGCCGCACGGGCAGGCGGCGGAGCACGAGGACGAAGGCCACGAGCGTGATCGTCTCGATGAGCACCTGCGTGAGCGCGAGGTCGGGCGCGCCGTGCAGGGCGAAGAGCGCGGCCATGCCGTAGCCCGTGACGCCCACGAGCACGACGGCCTGGAAGCGCTTGCCTGCGCGGGCGGCGGCGATCGCGGCGACGATCATCACGACGCCGATCACGGGCTGCGCCGGATGGTCGAAGGGCACGGCGGTGGTCGGCCAGGAGCGGTTGAGCGCGAGCGCGGATCCGACCGAGCCGATGAGCACGAGCAGGATCACGCCGAGGTAGAACGGCAGCGAGCCGCGCTGGGTGGTCGCGGTGGTGCGCGCGGCGACCCGGTCGATGAGCCGCATCGACGCCCAGTAGATGCGGGCCGCGTCGATCCAGGACGGCACGCGCGACTGCAGCGCGAAGACCCCGTCGCGGAGGCGGAACATCGTGAGGCCGACCACGAGCGTGCCCGCGGAGATGAGGAGCGCCGGCTCGATCCCGTGCCAGAGCGCGAGGTGGTACGTGTGGTCGGGCTCCCCGGAGGCGCCGGCGCTCACGGCCGGGAGCGTGTCCGCGTATCCCGCGATCCAGCCGTCGACGGAGGAGGCGAGGAACCCGAGCACGAGGCCGGTGACGGCGAGCACGGCCGGCGGCACGAGGAAGTCGAGGTGCTCGTGCACGGGCTGGACCTCGGCCACGCCCCGCTTGCGGGCGAACGCGCCCCACATGAAGCGCGCGCTGTAGGCGACGGTGAGGCAGGAGCCGACGGAGACGCCGACGAGCGCGACCCAGCCGAGCCCGCCGCCCTGCTCCGCGTCGGTCAGGAGCGCCGTGAGCACGGCCTCCTTCGCGACGAAGCCGAGGAAGGGCGGCAGGCCCGCCATCGAGGCGAGCGCGAGGGCCGCGATGACCGCGAGCACGGGGGCCTTCCGGCCGAGCCCGCTGATCTTGCGGAGGTCACGTGTCCCGGCCCGGTGGTCGACGACGCCCACGACGAGGAACAGGGTCGCCTTGAACAGCGCATGCGCGAGCAGTAGGGCGACGCCCGCGAGCGCGGCGTCGCGCGTGCCGTAGCCGACCACCACGGTGAGGAACCCCAGCTGGCTGACCGTGCCGTACGCGAGGACGAGCTTGAGGTCCATCTGCTTCAGCGCGCGCCAGCCGCCGACGAGCATCGTCGCGACGCCGAGCGCCACGAGCAGCACGCGCCAACCGGGCACGTCGGCGTAGCCGGGCGCGAGGCGCGCGATGAGGTAGATGCCGGCCTTCACCATGGCGGCGGCGTGCAGGTACGCGCTCACCGGGGTCGGCGCGGCCATGGCGGCGGGCAGCCAAAAGTGGAACGGCACGAGGGCGGACTTCGAGAGCGCGCCGAGGAGGATCAGCACGATCGCGACGGGGATCAGCGGGCCGCCGGGCGGGTCGGCCACGAGCGCGGCGAGGCTCGTGGTGCCCCCGGTGACCGACAGGATGACGAGGCCCACGAGCATCGCGAGCCCGCCCGCCGTGGTGACGAGGAGCGCCTGCAGCGCGGCGCCGCGGCTCGCCTTCTTGCCGGTGTAGTGGCCGATGAGGAGGTAGGAGAGGACGCTCGTCGCCTCCCAGAAGGTGAAGAGCACGAAGACGTCGTCGGCGAGGACGAGACCGAACATGACGCCCGCGAACGCGACGAGGAGCCCCGCGAACCGGCCGAGGCCCTCCTCCGAGCTGCGGAAGTAGCGCGCGCAGTAGAGGAGCACCAGGGCGCCGACGCCCGTGACGACGAGGGAGAGGAGCCAGGACAGCGCATCCATCCGCATGTCGAGCGTGATGCCGAGCGACGGGATCCACTCGACGCGCTCGACGACCTCGCCGTCGGGCAGCACGGTCGGGCCCTGCGCGATCGTGTAGGCGAAGGCGGCCGCCGGCACGAGGGCGGCGACGACGAACGCGCGCACGCCGAGCACGCGGGCGAGGAGGGGGATGCCGACGGAGGCAAGCAGGAACACCGCGAGGAGGACGATCACGTGCGGTCTCCTCTCGCGAGTCGGCTATTTCCCCAGTCTACCTGAGCCCTACCTGAGAGACCGGGGCGGCCGCCTCAGTCGGGATGGACGGCCGGCTCGGCGCGGAGGTCGGCGAGCACCTGGAGCACGCGCGCGACGTCGTGCGGGCCGTCGACGCGGAAGTCCGCCGCCGTGGCGCCCGTGCCGCTCTTGAGCCCGAGGTCGCCGGCCTGGAGCGCGGCGAACGCGTCCTCGTCGGTGACGTCGTCGCCCGCGTAGAAGACGGCCGTCGCCTCGGCGTACCGGCGCAGGTGCTCGACCGCCTCGCCCTTGGTGGCGTGCCGGACGCTGAACTCCAGCACGTCCTTGCCCGAGCGCACCTTGAGGCCCTCGACCTCGGCGTGCGCCTCCTGCGTGGCGACGAGGTGCGCGATGCGGCTGTGCTTCTCGGTGGCGAGGCGCGTGTGGAGGGCGAAGCCCGCGGGCTTCTCCTCGATCCAGACCTCGTCGAGCGAGTCGGCGACCTGGCCGAGCACGTCGGACAGCACGCCGCGCTGGGCGAGCTCGCCCTCGTCGAGGGTGAGCTCGATGTCGTCGGTGTCGAGGCGGATCTCCACCCCGTGCGACCCGACGAGCAGCACGTCGTCCGGCAGGTCGGCCACGGCCTCGAGGCTCCGGAGCGCGCGACCGGACACGAGCGCGACGCGCGTCCGCGGCAGGGCGAGCAGCGCGAGCACCGCGGCGCGGGCCTCGGGGACCGCGCGCGCCTTCTCGGGGTCGTCGACCTCCGGGGCGAGCGTGCCGTCGAAGTCGAGCGCGACCAGCAGGCGCGGGGTGCGCGCGAGCTCGGTGAGCGCCTCGAACAGGCGGCCGGGGAACCCGCGGCCTCCTTTGGCCTGGATGTCGGTGGTCAGCTCGGCCACGCGCGCTACCAGCCCTCGTCCATGAGCGGCTCGACGACCTCTTCGTCGGGTCCCTCGTGGATCGAGGCGGCGTGCGTGCGCCCGAGGTCGGCGAGGAACGAGCTCGACCAGGCCGTCACGTCGTTCTCGAACACGCGCTTGCGGAGCGACCGCATGCGCTTGCGCTGCTCGGCCTTCGGCATCTCGATGGCACGGAGGATCGCCTCCTTGAGGCCCTCGATGTCGTGCGGGTTCACGAGGAGCGCGGCCTTCAGCTCGTCCGCGGCGCCCGCGAACTCGCTGAGCACGAGCACGCCCTCGTTCGAGTGCTTGGTGGCCACGTACTCCTTGGCGACGAGGTTCATCCCGTCGCGGAGGGCGGTGACGAGCATGACGTCGGCCGCGAGGCAGAGCGCCACCATCTCCTCGCGCGGGTACCCGTGGTGCAGGTAGCTGATGGCGGTGTGGCTGATGGAGCCGTAGTCGCCGTTGATGCGGCCGACCGTGAGCTCGATCTCGTCGCGGAGCTGCTTGTACGTCTCCACGCGCTCGCGGCTGGGGCTCGCCACCTGCACGAGCGTCGCGTCCTCCACCGTGACGCGGCCCTCGGCGAGGAGCTCGCCGAACGCCTTCAGGCGGTGGCCGATGCCCTTCGTGTAGTCGAGCCGGTCGACGCCGAGCAGGATCGTCTTCGGGTCGCCGAGATCCGCGCGGATCTGGCGGGCGCGCTCCTGGATGGCGGGGTCCTTGGCCATCTCCTCGTAGCTGCGCGCGTCGATCGAGATCGGGTAGTGCTTGGCGACGACCTGGCGCGTGCGCAGCTCGCGCACGGGCTTCGACGGCTTCGTGCCGGGGACGGTGAGCGGGATGCCGCCGCGCACGGGCACGTCGACGGTGGATCCGCGGGTCGTGTACCCGAAGAGCCGCCGGACCGCGCGCGTGAAGTTGCCGGCGTCGGCGACGCGCTGGAAGCCGATGACGTCGGCGCCCAGCAGCCCCTCGATGATCTGCGTGCGCCAGGGCAGCTGCGAGTAGATGCCGTAGGGCGGGAACGGGATGTGGTTGAAGAACCCGATGGTGAGGTCCGGCCGCTGCTCGCGGAGCATCTTCGGCACGAGCTGCAGCTGGTAGTCCTGGACCCACACGGTGGCGCCGGGCGCGGCGGCCTTCGCGGCGGCGTCGGCGAAGCGCTGGTTGACCGTCACGTAGGTGTCCCACCACTCGCGGTGGTAGCTCGGCTGCGCGATGACGTCGTGGTACAGCGGCCACAGGGTGTCGTTGGAGAAGCCCTCGTAGTACTCGGCGAGGTCCTGCTCGGTGAGCGTGACGGGGATGATCGAGATGCCGGCGTCGACGAACGGCTCGACGTCGTGGTCGGCGATGCCCGGCCAGCCGACCCACGCGCCCTCGTTGGCGCGCATCACGGGCTCGAGCGCCGTGACCAGGCCGCCCGGCGAGTGCCGCCAGGAGGTGGTGCCGTCGGCCGCGACCACGCGGTCGACGGGGAGGCGGTTGGACACGACGACGAGGTCGTAGGCGCCGGGCTCGACGTCGCCGTCGTGCGCGTCGGCGGTTCTCGGCTCGGTCGTCGGCTCGGTCGCGGAGGGCGTGGATGAGGGTGGCGGAGTCACGGTTCCCGTCTCGGTTGCGCAGAGCTCTGTGGTACCTGCTCGGTGGGTCCAGGGTACCAGCCTCACCCCGGCCTGACCGGGGGTCTCTCGTCCGTCGGCGTCACATCCGGAGCACCGCGCGGGCCGCGTCGTGCAGCGCGTCGCCGTAGGACGGTCCGTGCGACGCGGCGTGCACGGCGAGCGGATGCAGCTGGTGCAGCGGCATGCGGGCGCGCCAGCCGGCGCCGAGGGATCCGGTGTCCGCGTACGCGCCGAGGACGTCGTCGATGCCGGGGCAGCCGAAGAGCGCGAGCATCGCGAGGTCGGTCTCGCGGTGGCCGCCGTGGGCGGCCGGGTCGATGAGGACGGCACCGGTGTCCGTCCACTGCACGTTGCCCGACCAGAGGTCGCCGTGGATCCGCGCGGGCGGCGCCGGGTCGTCGAACCGGCCGTCGGCGGCGAGGTCGCAAGCCCGCTCCACGTCGGCCGCCTGCGCGGAGGTCGCGTTGCCGGCGTCGACCGCGCGACGGAGGTACGGCAGCACGCGCTCGCGGGCGTACCAGGCGCCCCAGCCCTCCCCCGGGTCGTCCCCGGCATCGGCGCCGGCGAGCACCGAGAGCGACTGTCGGCCGATGAAGGCCGGGCCGTCGAGCCCGGCGGGCGGGGACCCGAAGGCGGGCGCGCCGGCGTCGTGCGTGACGGCGA
>NZ_JAAVCB010000068.1:0-5404 GCF_014802555.1 Clavibacter sp.
CCGCGACCGCCCGCACCGGGATCCGGCCGGCCCCGTCGGCGCGCGCGACGGCGGCCAGCGACGGGACGGGATCCGGCATCGCCGCCGCGGCGGCGGACGCGGGAGGCGCGTCGGCCGACGGGGGCGCGGTGCGGACGGGAGCGGTCATCGGGAGCGCGCGGGTCAGCCGGCCAGCAGGTCGGACACGGCCTTCGCGTACGCCGTCATCGACGCCGGGCCGCCGAACGCCCAGATGCCGTCGGGCATGCGGTGCACGTCGCCCGCCGTCACGAACGGGAGCGACTTCCAGACGGCGTTGCCCGCGAGCGTGGACGCGAACGGGTCGTCGCCCTGCGTGGAGTTGGAGTTGTAGAGGAACTGCACGTCGCCGATGGTCGTGAGGCCCTCGACGTCGGTGGATCCGAGTCCGTAGGCGGGGTCGACCTCGCCCGTCCACGCGTTCTCGAGGCCGAGCTCGGTCGTGACGTCGCCGATGAGCGAGCCCTTCCCGAAGGGGCGGATGGTGACCGCGCCGGCGTCCACGTAGGCGTCCGCGAAGAGGAACTTGGATCCCGCGAGCCCGGCCGCGTCGAGCTTCGCCTTGGCGTCCGTGACGGCCTGGTCGTAGGCGCCGATGACCTCGGTCGCCTTGTCCTCCGTGCCCGTCGCCTTCGCGATGAGCTCGAGGTTGTCCTCGCTCTGCTGGATCTGCTTGCTGCCGTCCGCGGACTCCACCTGCAGCACGGGCGCGATGGCCTTGAGCTGCGTGATCGCGTCGGCCGGCAGGTCGGTGGTCGCGACGATGAGGTCGGGCGCGAGCGACGCGATGGTCTCCACGCTCGGCTCGCCGCGCGTGCCGATGTCGGCGGGCTCGTTCACGAGCGGCACGGCCGAGGACCACGCGGAGTAGCCCGCGACGTCCGCGACGCCGACGGGATCCACGCCCAGCGACACGAGGTTCTCCACGACGTTCCACTCGGTGCCGACGACCTTCGTCGCGGGCCCGTCGAGCGTGACCTCCGCGCCGGTGCCGTCGGTCAGCGTGATCTGCTCGCCGGCCGGCGTCGCGCCGGCGCCGGTGGACGCCTCCTCGGTCGTGCCGCATGCGGTCAGCGTGAGCGCTGTCGCGGCGGCGAGGGCGGTCATCGCCAGGGTTCGTCGTCTCGTGATCACGGGTGGAGCCTCTCGTTCCTGTGGTGGTGGCGGGCGACCGCGCGGGTGCGCAGGCTGCCCGTCGTCGGGTCCGCGTGGACCTCGACGGGGATGCCGTAGACCTCGGTGAGGAGGTCGGGGGTCAGCACCTCGGATGGGGTGCCGGTCTTGACGATCCGGCCGTCGGAGAGCAGCGCGACGGTGTCGGCGAGCGCGGCGGCCTGATCGAGGTCGTGGAGGACGACGCCGACGGCGATCGATGCGTCGTCGGCGAGGTCGCGCACCAGGTCGAGGAGCTCGACCTGGTAGCGGAGGTCGAGGTACGTGGTGGGCTCGTCGAGGAGCAGCACGCCCGTCTCCTGGGCGAGGCAGCTCGCGAGCCAGACGCGCTGGAGCTGGCCGCCGGAGAGCTGGTCGACGCCGCGGTCGGCGAGGGCGGCGAGGCCCGTGAGGTCGAGCGCGCGATCCACGGCGGCGCGGCCCTCGGGATCCGCCCCGCCGAAGCGGCCGCGGTGCGGGTAGCGACCGAACTCGACGACGTCGCGGACGCTGAGGCCGCCGGGCGTCGGGCGGCCCTGGGTGAGGAGGGCGACGCGGCGCGCGAAGCGGCGGAGGGAGAGGTCGAGGGCGTCGGACTCGTGCTCGCCAGCGCCGCCGGTGCTCTCCTCGCGCAGCACGAGCGAACCGGAGCGCGCCGCCTGGAGCCGCGCCATCGTGCGCAGCAGCGTCGACTTGCCGCTGCCGTTCGGGCCGACGAGCGCCGTGACGCAGCCCGGCCGGATCTCGAGCCCGGCGCCGTGCACGACCTCCGTGTCGCCGTACGCGACCGTGATGTCGCGGGCCTCGAGGGCGGAGGCGGCGGGTGATCCCGGCACCGGATCCCGGTTCCCGGCGCGCGCGATGGGAGCGGTCGAGGCGAGGGAGGTCACGATAGGTGAGGTTAGCCTCACCTCATCACTGACGACAAGCCGGGTCGGTGATCAGGCGGCGGGAGCACCGGCAGCCGAGACCCCGCCGCGCGCGTCGACGAGCGCCTCCGACAGGTGCGCGCCCCACGAGCGGTAGGTGCGCTGGTACCGGCTCTCCTCCCCCTCCGGTCGCCACAGCGCGCGCGTGAGCTCATCGGGGAACGTGACCGCGCGGGTGAACGGCAGGCCGTCCACGACCTCGCGGGTGTGCCGGTTGAGGGCCTGCGCATGGGCGCCCGCGGCGACGCGCGCCGGCCGCGAGAGGCTCCCGGCGTTGTCGAGCGGCGGGATGTCGGCCACGAGGATCCACGCCTCCCCCGGCACGTGCACCCGCAGCGCGTCGAGCGCGCCCCGCATGTGCCGCCTCCACGCGCGGGTGGAGGTGACGCGCAGCACGTCGGTGATCCCGGCGAGGAGCACGACGGCGTCCGCCCCTGCGAGGTCGCCCTCGGCACGCGCGATCACGGCCGGCGCCTCGCGGAGGCGCGAGCTCGGCAGGGGGGCGATGGACCAGTCGACGCCGCGTCCCGTCCGCGTCGCGTGGTGCCGGGCGAGGAACGCGGGGAGCGAGATCTGGTGGGTGCGGACGCCCAGGCTGATCATGCCGGTCTCGCCGACGACCGCGATCCGGTCGGAATCCGGACCCTCGACCGTGCCGCGGGCGGCGTCGTCCGGGTGGATGTCGCCGGACGCGTCCGCCCGCCGGTAGAGGAACTCCCCCACGCGGGCGGCGACGCCGGGGAGGGAGAGGGCGGGGAGCAGGAGCTCGGAGATGCGCGTCATGGGGGGTCCTGGGGCAGCGGGTGGATCCGGCGCGCTCCGATGACAGGACGCCGACGTGCGGCGCCCGCCCGGAGGGGCGGGAGGGTCGCGGAGAGCGTGCTCTCCGTCGTGCGCACGGGAGATGGATCCGTGCGGCCCGAGGTCCAGGGGATGCCTCACCCTAGGCGCATGCCCTGGCCGTCGGCCGGGCCGCGCCCCCACCCGGACGCATCGGTCCCTCAGCCGGGCAGGTCCGCGGGCCCCAGCCGGTGCGCCCCGCGCAGCCAGGCGACCAGCTGAGCCGCGGTGGCCTCGACGGACGACGGCAGCGGATCCGGGCTCGCCAGCCCATGCGCGATGACGCCGGGCGCGCTGCCCAGCACGGCCTCGAGCAGCGCCGGGCCCCGCAGCCCGACCTCGCCGAGCAGCTCGACCTCCCGCGCGTTCAGCCCCACCGGGAGGTCGCCGTTGCCGAGGTCGGTGCCGTAGGCGACCCGTCCCCCGAGCGCCACGTAGCGCCGCGCGTTGTCGAGGGCCGTCGCGAGGTCGGCGCCGTCGTGGATCGCCAGGGTCGAGATCCAGAGGACGTCCCGCGTCGCGGACGCGCGCAGCGTGGCGTCGTCGAGCCGCTCGGTCCACGGCACGTGCACGAGCACGTCGGCGCCCGCCCGGATCGCGCGTGCCGCCTGCCCCGCGCCCTCCGCGTGCACGGCCGCCGGCAGCCCGGCGTCGTGCGCCGCGTCGACCAGCGCGGCGAGCACGCCGTCGGCGAGGAGCTGGCCGCCGTCGTGCAGCACGATCTTCACCGCCCCGGATCCGCCCGCCCGCGCCTCCGCGACGGCGGCGGCCGCGTCCTCCGCGCGCGCCACCTCGCGCACCGCGGCGGACGGCGCCCACGCGCGGTCCGAGGGGTAACCGCCCAAAGCGGTGTGGAACGGGCCCGCGTAGCGGACGTCCACTCCGGTCGGCGGCCGGGCGGCGATGCGGGCGATCTCCGCCGGATCCCATCCGAGGTCGACCACGGCCGTGACCGGCGACCCGGCGAGCGCCGCGCGGTCGACGAGCCCGAGGTGCACGTGCCGGTCGACCACGCCGTCGCTGATGCTGAGGTCGAGGCGGCCGAGGACCTCGTCGGCGGGGTCGGCGAGCGTCACGCGACCGCCCGCGATCCGCACGGCGACCTCCCGGTGGATCCGCTCGAGCCGCAGCTCCCGCACGCGCCAGACCCCGGCCGGCCCCGCGCCGCCGGTCCCCACCCCTCGCGTCATCGCGTCAGCGGATCCGACAGCCCGAGCGACCACACCGCCACCCCGCCGAGCCCCAGCTGCTCGGCGAGCGCCACGCGCGCGTCGTACGAGCGCGCATCCGACCACCACACGACGGTGCCGTCGCGCAGGGTCGCACGCCACTCCTGCTGCTGCGCGCTCCACACGGCCGTGCGCTCCTGAGAGGCCACGAGGTCGCGCGCGCCCTGGTCGGAGAGCTGCCGCCCCTCGCCGGTGCGCGGCCAGGTGTAGCCGTAGCCCGCGATGCCGAGCTGGATCCGCGCGGCCGGCACCGCCTTCCGCACCGGCACGAGCGCGGCCTTCACCCACGGCATCCCGCCGACGGGCCCCGCGGCGGACCACGTCGGCCCGTGCTGGTCGTAGGCCATGAGCACCACGTGGTCGGCGGCGCGGCCGAGCGCCGGGAGGTCGTAGCCGAGCGGGCGGTAGTCGCCCGTGGTCGCCATGAGGCAGACGGAGACGCTGCGCGCGGATCCGAGCGCGGCCTTCAGCCCCGCCACGAGCCGGGTGAGGCCGGCGGGGTGCGCGCCGGAGAGGCTCTCGAGGTCGACCGTGACGCCGTCCCAGCCGCGCGTGCCGACCTCGGCGGCGAGCTGCTGCACCACCCGGTCGACGTTCGCGGTGGATCCCAGAAGCGCGTCCGCGATGCCCGGCGAGAAGTCGCCGAGCGCCTCGTCGTAGTTGCCCACCAGCAGCTCGACCCGCTCGCCGCGCGCGTGCGCCTGGCGGAGGAGCGCGATCGCCTCGGGGGACGGGGCGGCGACGCCGCGGCCGTCCGACGTGACGTTGACCCCGTCGACCACCACGGAGGTGAGCGCGGCGGCGCTCGCGTCGAGGCGCGACACCGGCGTGGATCCGCCCTCCGCGTACCCGACGACCTGGAACGGCGCCGCCGCGGCGGCCGGCAGGGATCCGACGACGACGGCCAGGAGCGCGGCCGCTCCCACCGCCACCGAGACGAGACGGCGTGCGCGGCGAGCCGGGCGCGAGGAGCCGGCCGGACAGGTCGGACGGGTGGGACGGGTGGGGGTCATGGGCCGAGCGTAGGGCGCGCGGACGCCCGGGCCGGCGCGGCGCGGCCATCCCGTCGCACCCCATCCGCGCGGCCGCATGTGCAGGAGCCGAGACGCCGGATCCGCGCGGCCCGTAGCCTCGTGCCCCTCCCGTCCAAGCCGCAGCCCGAGGTCCCATGACGCACGCACCGCATCCGCGCACGCCGTCGGCCGCCGACCCGTCGCGCCGCGTCCGTGCCGACCG
>NZ_JAAVCB010000069.1:0-21138 GCF_014802555.1 Clavibacter sp.
ATTACCGTGGGACATCGAGGCCTCCTGGCGATGGTTGAACTGAACAGCTCCATCAAGCCAGGAGGCCTCTTCACACGCCCCGAAGTGTCACCAACGTCACGGCCGAGTACAGCTAGCGCCGCCAGCCCGTGCGGATCCATGACGCCCTCGCGGCCCGCATGGCCCCTGGTGGTCGCCGAACCGCGGCGGCTCCGATGGCGGTCCCGAGCCCCTCCCGCGCTCGGTGGACGATGCCCTTGTCGGAACGTGGATCCGACGCGTCGTCCGAGTGGTGCGCCTCGCCGTCGGCCTCGTCCACGACCTTCGGCCCGGGTGAGGCTGCGCCGTCCGGGGGCCGCGCCCTCCGACACGGCGCGCCGATCGGCGCGGTTCAGCCTGCCGGGCGACCGGAGACGACACGCGTCTGGTCGTCCTCCACCTCCGCCTCGGCGTCCTCCGTCCGGGCGACCAGGCCCGCGGCCCGCATCGCCTGGAGAGCGCCCGTCACCTGCGCGTCCGCCACCTCCACGAGGACGGTGCCCGTCGGCGCGAGCCACTCCCGGCCTTCGGCGGCCACGCGGCGCAGCACGTCCAGCCCGTCCTCCCCGCCGTCCCGCGTGACCTCGGGCTCGTGGAGCCGCGCCTCCGGGGGCATGAGCGCGAGTCCGACGCGCGGCACGTAGGGCACGTTCGCGACGAGGACGTCGATCCGGCCCCGCAGCTCCGGGGGCAGCGCCGCCATCAGGTCGCCGCGGTGCACCGCGGCCCCGCGCGGGACGAGGTTCTCCGCCGCGCACGCGACCGCGGCGGGATCCACGTCGGCCGCGTGCAGGACCGCCCCGGGCACCTCGTCCGCGACGACCGCGCCGATGGCTCCCGAGCCGCAGCACATGTCGACGACCACCGCGTGCCCGGTCCGCCGGGTCGCCTGCGCCGCCGCCTCGACCGCGGCTCCGGCCAGCTGCTCCGTGCGCCGTCGCGGGACGAACACGCCGGGACGGACGATGATCCGCCGCCCGGCGAAGGCGACCCAGCCGAGGACGGTCTCGAGCGGCTCCCCCGCCACGCGGGCGGCCGTCATGGCCGTGAGCGTCGCCGCCCGCGCGTCGCCGCTGCCGCCCGGTCCGGCATCGGGGTGCCGTGCCGTCGCCTCTCGGATGAGGAGGGCGGCCTCCTCCTCGGCGAAGACGCATCCCGCCGCCCGCAGCCGCTCCACGAGGACGCCGTCGAGCCCGTCGGCGGCCGCGCCGGCCCCGGTCAGGAGCGCTCCAGACGGCCGAGGCGCTCCAGCAGCTCCGCGATGCGCAGGAGGTCCTGCCCGTGCGCGGGCGGATCCGTCTGCGACGCCGCCTGCCCGAACCACTCCGCGCGCACCGTGCTGACGCCTCGGAGGAGGTCCCGTCCGCCGTCCGACAGGTGGAGGAAGCGCCCGGTGGGGCCCTCGGACCCCAGCACCAGGCCCTTCTGGATGAGCGACGCGAGGGTGGGCACGGTCGCCGCGCGGGCGGTCCGGGTGTCGAGCGCACGCGAGGCGCGGTCCATGCGCTGGGTGCAGACGACGCGGCGGAGGATCAGGATCTGGACCCCGGTGAGGCCGTCCCCGCTGGTGTCGACGGACGCGTCGATGAGCTCGGAGACCGCCGTGAGGGCGTCGGTGAGGCGGACGTGCGGGGGCCGGTCACGGTGCTCCTGGGGCGCTCTGCGCTCCCTCCGGATCCGTGGCGGGGTCCACCGGCTCGACGGAGCGTCGTGGGGATCACGCTAGACCGCCCGGCACCCGTAGGCGGGCGGCGCGGGAGCGGTCGGGACGCGGCCGCACGCGACGACGCCCGCCGCGGCGCGAGCCGGGCGGGCGCCGTGCTGCCGGTGTGCCAGCGGGTGGATCAGGACGGGAACTGCGTGAAGTCCGCCGTCGCCGGGTCGGCGCCCAGGCGCGTACCGGACTCGAGGGTGTCGATCTCGGCGAGCTCCTCGACCGAGAGCTCGACCTCGATGGACTGGAAGTTGGCGACGATGCGCTCCGGCGTGACCGACTTGGGGATCACGATGCGGCCCTGCGCGAGGTGCCAGGCGAGCACGATCTGCGCGGGGGTGGCGTCGTGCTCCTTCGCGAGCCGCGTGACGATCTCCGACTCCAGGTCGGCGCCCTGGCCGAGGGGGCTGTAGGCCTCGACCTCGATGCCGCGCTCGACCGAGAAGGTGGAGAGGTCGTGCTGCTGGAACGTCGGGTGCACCTCGATCTGGTTGACCGCCGGCACGACCTCGGATTCGGCGGCCAGCTTCTCCAGGTGCTCCGGGAGGAAGTTGGAGACGCCGATCGCGCGGATGAGGCCCTCGGCGTGCAGCGCCTCGAACGTCTTCCAGGTCTCGACGTACAGGCCGTGCTTCGGGTAGGGCCAGTGGATGAGGTAGAGGTCCACCGCGTCGACGCCGAGCTTGCGGCGGCTGTCCTCGAAGGCGGTGCGCGCGCTGTCCGCGCCCTGGTCGCCGTTGCGGAGCTTGGTGGTGATGAAGAGCTCCTCGCGTGGGATGCCCGTCGCCTTGATGGCGGCGCCCACGCCCTCCTCGTTGTAGTAGCCGGCGGCGGTGTCGATGTGACGGTAGCCCGCCTCGAACGCGCGCTCCACGGCCTGCTGCGTCTCGGCGGGCGGGGTCTGGAAGACGCCGAAGCCCAGTTGCGGGATGGTGACGCCGTTGTTCAGGGTGATGAGGGGGGATGCCATGTGCTCTCGTCTTCTTCGTCTCGATGGTCACGGTGCGGGGCGTCGTCGTGCTCGCCGGCCGCGTCCCTCCACCGTACGCCCGCCGCGCTCCCGGGCGGCCCGGTGGCCCGCCCGCTCCGTTCCCGGCGAACGGGGACGGGCGCCGCCCTCTCGCGAGGTGCGGCGCCCGTCGTGGTCGAGCCGGTGGAGCGGGTCAGCGGCCGGAGGTCTCCAGCACGTAGCCCTCCTCGCCGTGGACGATCGTGTCGATGCCCGCGATCTCGTCCTCGTTCTTCACCCGGAAGCCCATGGTCTTCTGGATGATCGTGCCGATGACGTAGGAGAGGACGAACGAGTAGATCAGCACCGCGAAGGCGGCGAGGGCCTGCTTGCCGAGCTGCTCGAGCGAGCCCGAGTAGATGAGGCCGACCTTGGTCGCGAAGATGCCGATGTACAGCGTCCCGATGAGGCCGCCGATGAGGTGGATGCCCACCACGTCGAGCGAGTCGTCGAAGCCGAGCTTGAACTTGAGCTCGATCGCGACGGCGCAGACGGCACCGGCGACGAGGCCGAGGACGATGGCCCAGGTCGGCGAGAGCGCGGCGCACGCCGGGGTGATGGCGACGAGGCCCGCCACCGCGCCGGACGCGGCGCCCACCGAGGTCGGCTTGCCGTCGCGGATCTTCTCGACCACGAGCCAGCCGAGGATCGCGGCGGCGGGTGCGGCGATGGTGTTGAGGAACGCGATGGCCGCGATGCCGTCGGCCGCGAGCTCGGAGCCGGCGTTGAAGCCGAACCAGCCGAACCAGAGGAGCCCGGCGCCGAGGAGCACGAACGGCGGGTTGTGCGGCACGTGCATGCCCTTGGCGAACCCGACGCGCTTGCCGAGGACCAGCGAGAGGGCGAGCGCCGCGGCACCCGCGTTGATGTGGACCGCCGTGCCGCCCGCGAAGTCGATCGCGCCGACGTTGTAGGCGATCCACCCGCCGTCGACGGTGGATCCGTCGGCGACCGTGAAGTTGAAGACCCAGCTGGCGACGGGGAAGTAGACGACCGTGGCCCAGATGCCCGCGAAGACCATCCACGCGCCGAACTTGGCGCGGTCGGCGATGGCGCCGGAGATGAGCGCGACCGTGATGATGGCGAACGTGGCCTGGAAGGCGGCGAAGGCGAGCGTCGGGTAGGCGGACGTCTGGTCGCCGAGTGCCGCGGTGTACGCGTCGCCGAGGCCCAGCTGGCCGAGGTCGATGCCGAGGACGCCGTCGATGCCCACGAAGCGCGGGTTGCCCGCGGCGCCGTCGGGGCCGTTGCCGAACGCGATGGCGTAGCCGTACAGGACCCAGAGGAGCCCGATGAGGCCCATGGCCCCGAAGCTCATCATCATCATGCTGATGACGCTCTTGGCCTTGACGAGCCCGCCGTAGAAGAACGCCAGACCCGGCGTCATCAGGAGGACCAGCGCCGCGGCGATCAGGAGGAAGGCGGTGTTGCCTTGATCCATGGTGTTTCACCTCTCGTAGATCGTGCAGGGGGTCGCACCGGACGGAAGGCGAGCGGCCGCCCGTGTGGTCGGGGGTTCGGCGCGTGCCGGGTGCCGGGTACGCGTCCAGTGTCGGGGGGCGAGGTTTCGCCGGCTCGCCGGACGTGTTTCGGGCGCGTTACACGGGCGACGCGCATGTGAACATCGTGTTTCCGCGTGCGGCGGGGATGCCCGGGACGGCCGCCGATCCGGGCGTGGCGGAGCGTCGTCGGCTAGAGGTCGCGCCCGGCCGCGGTGAGCGAGATGAGCCGCGAGATGGCGCGCAGGTACTTCTTGCGGTAGCCGCCCGCGAGCATCTCGGCCGAGAAGGCCTCGTCGAACGGGGTGCCGGACGCGAGCAGGGGGATCTGCGCGTCGTAGACCCGGTCGACGAAGGCGACGAAGCGGAGCGCGTCGGTCTGGCCCTGCAGCTGGGTCACGTCGCGGAGCGCGATGGCGTCGACGCCCTCGATCACCTTCACGTACTTGGAGGGGTGCAGCCGCGAGAGGTGCGCGACCAGCTCGGGGAACCCGTCGACGGTGACCGAGCGGCCGCCGGCCTGCGCGGCGTCGGCCCTGGCGTCGAGCTCGGCGGCGCCCACCGTGATCGCGTGGCCCTCGAAGGCGCGGCGCCGGTAGTCGAGCCCGTCGATGCGGATGGTGTCGAACCGGTCGCTCATCGCCTGGATCTCGCGCAGGAAGTCGGCCGCCGCGAAGCGCCCCTCCCCCAGGGCGTTCGGCGGCGTGTTGCTCGTCGCGGCGATGCGCGTGCCGTCGGCCACGAGGTCGGACAGCAGGCGCGTCATCATCATCGTGTCGCCCGGGTCGTCGAGCTCGAACTCGTCGATGGCCACGAGCGTTGCGCCGCGGAGGATCCCGACCGCGCCCTGGTAGCCGAGCGCCCCGACGAGCGCCGTGTACTCGATGAAGGTGCCGAAGTACTTGGGTCCCGGCATGGCGTGCCAGAGCGACGCGAGGAGGTGGGTCTTGCCGACTCCGAACCCGCCGTCGAGGTAGACGCCGGGCTTCAGGGCGGGCGCCTTCCTCCGAGAGAAGAGGCCACCGCGGGATCCGGCGCGGTCGCCCGAGAACGCGCGGAGCACCTCGACGGCCTGCGCCTGCGTGTCGTACTCGGGGTCGGGACGGTACGTGTCGAACCGCGCCTCGTCGAACTGCCGCGGCGGCACGAGGTGCGCGGCGATCTCCGCGCCCGTGATGCTCGGCGAGCGGCCGACGAGGGCGCCGGGTCCCGTGCCCTCCGCGTCGTGGCTCCGCGATCCGATGTCGGCGTTCGTCACAGGTGGGTCTCCGGCTGTCATGTGGCGGTGTCGGGAAGGTCCCGCGCATGGCGAACCGTTACCGTGGATGGTGGTCGACGCGCGGCGCATGGTGCCCGCGGAACACCCACCAGACTAATCCGCGTCCCACCAGCGCGGCCCCGCCGGCCGCGAGATCAGGAGAGCCCCATGGCCGTCGAGCCGGACACCACCCCCAGGTTCGCCGAGTACGCCCACCCGGAGCGGCTCGTCAGCGGCGACTGGCTCCAGGAGCGACTCGCCGACGGCGCGCTCACGCCCGGTCTCGTGGTCGTCGAGTCCGACGAGGACGTGCTGCTCTACGAGACCGGCCACATCCCCGGCGCGGTGAAGCTCGACTGGCACACCGACCTCAACGACCCCGTGCAGCGTGACTACGTCGACGGCGAGCGGTTCGCGCAGCTCATGTCCGAGCGCGGCATCGCGCGTGACAGCACGGTCGTCATCTACGGCGACAAGAGCAACTGGTGGGCCGCGTACGCGCTCTGGGTCTTCACCCTGTTCGGCCACGAGGACGTGCGCCTGCTCGACGGCGGCCGGGACAAGTGGATCGCCGAGGGGCGCCCGACCACGACCGACCGCCCCGAGGTCTCCCCCGTCGAGTACCCGGTCGTCGAGCGCCGCGACGAGGAGATCCGCGCGTTCAAGGACGACGTGCTCGCGCACCTCGGCAACCCGCTCATCGACGTCCGCAGCCCCGAGGAGTACACCGGCCAGCGGACGACCGCGCCCGCCTACCCGGAGGAGGGCTCGCTCCGCGCCGGCCACATCCCCACCTCTCGGAACGTCCCGTGGGCCAAGGCCGCGGCGGAGGACGGCTCCTTCCGGACGCGCGCCGAGCTCGACGCCGTGTACCGCGAGGGCGCGGGCCTCGGCGACGGCGACGACGTCGTGGTCCTCTGCCGCATCGGGGAGCGCTCGAGCCACACGTGGTTCGTGCTCACCCACCTGCTGGGCTTCGAGGGCGTCCGCAACTACGACGGCTCCTGGACCGAGTGGGGCTCCGCCGTGCGGGTCCCCATCGTGCAGGGCGCCGAGCCCGGCGAGCTGCCCGCCCGATGACCGACGCCCCGGGGCTGCCCGCCGCGCTCGCCGAGATCCGCGACGACTTCCTCGCGCTCGAGCAGCGCGACCGGCTCCTGCTCCTGCTCGACTTCAGCAACGAGCTGCCCGCTCTCCCGCCGCGGTACGCCGACCACCCGGACCTCCTCGAGCGCGTGGAGGAGTGCCAGTCGCCGGTGTTCATGTTCGTGGAGGTCGTCGACGGCGACGTGCACGTGCACGCCCAGGCGCCGGCCGAGGCGCCGACGAGCCGCGGGTTCGCGTCGATCCTCGCGCAGGGCCTCGACGGGCTCCCGGCCGACGAGGTGCTCGCGGTGCCCGACGACTACCCGTCCACGATCGGGCTCGACGCGGCTGTATCGCCGCTGCGCATGCGCGGCATGACGGCGATGCTCGGGCGGGTCAAGCGCCAGGTGCGCGAGCGGCTCGCCGGGTGAGGATCACGCGGATCCTCCCCGTGGCGGGGGCCGGCCACGCGGCGGCCTCGCGCGGCCTGGACGACGACGGCACCCGGGGCTGGCTGGAGGACCTCTACCGTCCGGGATCCGCCGACCACGTGCGCCTCAACTTCGTGGCGTCGGTCGACGGCAGCGTCATCGGCGCCGACGGCACCTCCGACAGCCTCTCGAGCGTCGTGGACCGGCGGATCCTCGGCGTCATCCGCGAGCTCGCGGACGTCGTGCTCGTGGGCGCGGGCACGGTGCGTGCCGAGCGGTACGTCCTCCCCCGCAGGACCCCGCTGGCCGTCGCCACCTCCTCGGGCGACCTGGAGGGCCACCGCTTCGACCAGGACGCGTCCCCGGGCCGCCTCCTGGTGCTCTGCCCGCCCGAGGCACGGGACCGCGCCGTGGCGTCGCTCGGCGGCGTGCCCGCCGAGATCGTGTCCGTCCCGCTGGGTGCCGCGGCCGACGGTCGGATGGGCGGCGACGACGTCGTCGACGCCCTGCGTGGCCGCGGGCTGACCCATGTGGTGTGCGAGGGCGGACCGGCGCTCGCCGCATCCCTCATCGCCGCGGGCCGGGTGGACGAGCTCTGCCTCACGACCTCGCCCGAGCTCGTGACGCCGCTGACGCCGCTCGTGCCGGCGGGCTCCGACGCCTACGCGCCGATGCGGCTCGACCAGCTGCTCGTCGACGACGACCACCGCACCTACGCGCGCTGGACGGTGCGGCGGGACTGATCCCCTGGTCGCGCCGGCGTCGGGGTGGTGCCCACCCGTCGTCGCGGCGTGGCTCCCGGGCCGGATCGCGGCGGAACGTAGTCTGCACACGTGGTAGAGACCCGTGACAGCGCCGAGGATCCGCCCGAGTTCCGCGCGGCGCTAGACGCCCTGCGTCGTGCGACCACGCGATCCGAGCTCGTGCTGACGGAGATCCCCTCGCCCTCGAGCAACCTGGCCCCGTACGCCGTGGCGCTCGCCGCCGACGTGTCGCCGTCTGGCCACGCCTCCGACTCGGAGCTCGGCACGGGCCGCTTCATCCTGCTGCACGACCCGGATGAGCCGGACGCGTGGGGCGGCGCGTTCCGCGTCGTCTGCTTCGCGCAGGCGCCGCTCGAGACCGACATGGGCACCGATCCGTTCCTCGCCGACGTCGCCTGGTCGTGGCTCGTGGACGGCCTCGCCTCGCGCGGCGCCCGCTACTCGTCGCCCTCGGGGACCGCCACCCGGATTATCTCCACCGGCTACGGCGAGCTGGCCCGCCAGGGCAGCGGCGCCAAGATCGAGCTCCGCGCCTCGTGGACGCCGGCGGACGCCGACGTGACCGCCCATGTGGAAGGCTGGGGCGAATTACTGTGCATGCTCGCCGGGCTGCCTCCCGCGGGCGAAGGAGTGACACTGCTATCAGCGCGACGCACCCGGACGTGAACGCCCCGTCCGACACCCCAGACCCCGACGCGACCGGCGACGGCGCCGTCGCCCCCTCCCCGTCGGCGGCGGGTCTCCGCCGACCGGCCATGGGCGCGTCCCTCTTCTCCGACGTGCCGGGATCCACCGCCACCGACGCCGTGACCGCACGCGCGCGCACGCGCACCCGGCGGACGGAGCCCGCGCAGGCGACCGAGAACGCCCCCGCCGCGGCGGACCCGGTCCCGCGCGACGACGACGCACCCTCCCGTCCGCCCCTCCGCGAGGCGGCGGCCACGGGTGACCTCACCGTGATCGACACCCGGGAGGAGTACCTCCGCGCCGTCGAGGCGATCGCCGCCGGCACGGGTCCCATCGCCGTCGACGCCGAGCGCGCATCGGGCTTCCGCTACAGCCAGCGCGCGTACCTGATCCAGGTCTTCCGCCGCGGCGCCGGCACGTTCCTGTTCGACCCGCCCGCGATCGGCGACTTCTCGGAGCTCGACGAGGTGATCCGCGACGTCGAGTGGGTGCTGCACGCCGCCAGCCAGGACCTCGCGTGCCTCCGCGAGGTGGGCCTCGACCCGCAGCGCATCTTCGACACCGAGCTCGCGTCGCGCCTGCTCGGCCTGCCCCGGGTCGGCCTCGGCACCGTGGTGGAGGAGCTGCTCGGGATTCACCTGGCCAAGGAGCACTCGGCCGCCGACTGGTCGACCCGGCCGCTCCCCCGGGCATGGCTCGTCTACGCCGCGCTCGACGTGGAGCTGCTCGTCGACGTGCGCGACGAGATCGCCCGCCGCCTCGAGGAGCAGGGCAAGACCGCGATCGCCGAGCAGGAGTTCGCCGCGACCATCGCCAAGGAGGCGAAGCCCGCGCGGGTCGAGCCGTGGCGTCGCCTGAGCGGCCTGCACGGGGTCCGCGGTGGCCGTGGCCTCGCGGTCGCGAAGGAGCTGTGGGAGGCCCGCGACGCGTACGCGCGCGAGGTCGACACGAGCCCCGGCCGCCTCGTCCCCGACGGCTCCCTCGTCGCGGTCGCGCGCATCCTGCCGCAGACCAAGCGCGACCTCGCTGCCGTGCGCGAGTTCTCGGGTCGCGCCAGCCGCAGCGAGATCGACCGCTGGTGGGCCGCCGTCGAGCGCGGCCTCGCCGCGACCGCGTTCCCGCAGCTGCGCGGCACGGGCGAGACCATGCCGCCGCCGAAGGCGTGGGCCGACAAGGATCCCGCCGCCGACCGCCGCCTCAAGCGCGCCCGCGTGGCCGTGCAGGATGTCGCGACGGCCATGGGCGTCCCGCAGGAGAACCTGCTCACCCCCGAGGTGCTGCGTCGCGTCGCCTGGACGCCCCCCGCCGAGCTCTCCCCCGAGGCCGTCGCGACGGCGCTCGAGTCGTGGGGTGCGCGGCCCTGGCAGATCGAGGCGACGGCAGCGCCGGTGGCGGCGGCCTTTGTCGATGCTGGCCAAGCCGACGACGAGACCGACGACGGGGCCTCGTAGGAACAGTCAACGGTTTCGGCGCCCTCCGTGCCTCGTCCCTAGGGTGGGGGAAATCGATGCGAGGAGGCGTCAGTGGTCGAGAGAGCCGAAGTCCATTTCGTGGACGGGGTCCGCACCCCGTTCGGACGAGCGGGTGAGAAGGGCATGTACTGGCGGACCCGCGCCGACGATCTGGTGGTCAAGGCCATGATCGGGTTGCTCGAGCGGAACCCGCAGGTGCCGAAGGACCGGATCGACGAGGTCGCCATCGCGGCCACGACCCAGACGGGCGACCAGGGCCTGACCCTCGGCCGCACGGCCGCGCTCCTGGTCGGCCTGCCGCGCTCGGTCCCGGGATTCGCGATCGACCGGATGTGCGCCGGCGCCATGACGAGCGTCACGGCCACCGCCGGCGGCATCGCGTTCGGCGCCTACGACCTCGCCATCGCCGGCGGCGTCGAGCACATGGGCCGCCATCCGATGGGCTTCGACGCGGACCCGAACCCCCGCTTCCTCGCCGAGCGCCTCGTCAGCCAGGACGCCCTCAACATGGGGAACACGGCCGAGCGGATCCACGACCGCTTCCCGGCGCTCACCCGCGAGCGCGCCGACCGCTACGCCCTCGCGAGCCAGCAGAAGACGGCGCTCGCCTACGCGGCCGGGAACATCCAGCCCGACCTCGTCCCCGTCGCCACGCGCTCCGAGGAGGGCTGGGGGCTCGCCACGCGCGACGAGGCCATGCGCCCCGAGACCACGCTCGAGGGCCTCGCCGGCCTCCGCACCCCATTCCGCCCGCACGGCCGCGTCACGGCGGGCAACTCGTCGGGTCTCAACGACGGCGCCACCGCCGCCCTGCTCGCCAGCGGCGACGCCGTCAAGGAGCTCGGCCTGACGCCCAAGATGACCCTGGTGTCCTTCGCGTTCGCGGGCGTCGAGCCCGAGATCATGGGCATCGGACCGGTGCCGAGCACCGAGAAGGCGCTCCGGAAGGCCGGGCTCACGATCGACGACATCGGGCTCTTCGAGCTCAACGAGGCGTTCGCGATCCAGGTGCTCAGCCTCCTCGACCACTTCCGTCTCGACGACGACGACCCGCGCGTCAACGAGTACGGCGGCGCGATCGCCGTGGGCCACCCGCTCGCGTCCAGCGGCGTCCGGCTGATGAACCAGCTCGCGCGCCAGTTCGAGCAGCACCCCGAGGTCCGCTACGGCCTCACAGCGATGTGCGTCGGCCTCGGCCAGGGCGGCAGCGTCATCTGGGAGAACCCGCACTTCACCGGCAAGAGGAAGAGGAACAAGTGACCGACACCAGCCGCTTCCGGGAGCTCGTGGCGCTCGACCCCGACGAGGTCGTCACCCACTCGTACGTCCGCGACGTGCCGCTGCCCTCGGGCGGCGTGCTCGCGCTCGTCACGCTCGACAACGGGCGCGACCACACGCGGCCGTCCACGCTCGGCCCGGCCACCCTGCTGGAGCTCGCGGACGCGCTCGACGGCCTGGCCGCCCGGGCGGCCGCGGGCGAGATCCGCGGCGTCGCGATCACGGGCAAGCCGTTCATCCTCGCCGCGGGCGCCGATCTCAGCAAGGTCGGCGAGATCCCCAGCCGCGAGGTCGGGCGCCAGATGGCGCAGCTCGGACACGACACCCTGGGCCGCCTGCATCGTCTGGGCGTGCCGTCCTTCACCTTCATCAACGGCCTCGCGCTCGGCGGCGGGCTCGAGATCGGACTGAACTCCGACTACCGCACGGTCGACGAGTCCGTGCCCGCCGTGGCGCTGCCCGAGGTCTTCCTCGGCATCATCCCCGGCTGGGGCGGCGCGTGGCTGCTGCCGAACCTCATCGGCATCGAGAACGCCCTCAAGGTGATCATCGAGAACCCGCTCAAGAACAACCGCACGCTGAAGGCGGCGGACGTGGTGGAGCTCGGCATCGCCGACGCGTCGTTCCCGTCCGCGTCCTTCCTCGAGCAGTCCATCCGCTGGGCCGACGGCGTCATCTCCGGCGCCGTCGAGGTCAAGCGGCCGAACGCGCCGGGCCGCCTCGAGCGCATCGCCAAGTGGGACATCGCCATCGGGATCGCCCGGAAGTCGCTCGAGCAGCGCATCGGCACGGTCGCCCAGTCGCCGTACCGCGCGCTCGACCTGCTCAAGGCGGCCAGGAACACGACGCGCGAGGAGGGCTTCGCCGCCGAGGACGAGGCTCTCGCGGACCTCATCTCCGGCGACCAGTTCCGCGCCACCATCTACGCGTTCGACCTGGTGCAGAAGCGCGCCAAGCGGCCCGCGGGGGCGCCTGACAAGGCGCTGGCCCGCAAGGTCACCAAGGTCGGCGTCGTCGGCGCCGGCCTCATGGCATCGCAGTTCGCGCTGCTGTTCGTGCGCCGCCTCCAGGTTCCCGTGGTCATCACGGACCTCGACCGGGCGCGCGTCGACGCGGGCGTCGCCGGCATCCACGGCGAGATCCGGAAGCTCGCCGAGAAGGGGCGCATCTCCCCCGACGAGGCCAACCGGCTCACGGCGCTCGTCACGGGCACCACGGACAAGGCCGACTTCGCCGACGCGGACTGGGTCATCGAGGCCGTGTTCGAGGAGCTCGGCGTGAAGCAGGCGGTCTTCGCGGAGATCGAGCAGCACGTCTCCGAGACCGCGATCCTCGCGACGAACACGTCGAGCCTCTCGGTCGAGCGCATCGCCGAGCGGCTCGCGCACCCGGAGCGCGTCGTGGGCTTCCACTTCTTCAACCCCGTCGCGGTGATGCCGCTCATCGAGGTCGTGCGGACGCCGCAGACCACGGACGAGACGCTGTCGACCGCGATGCAGGTCGCGAGGACGCTGAAGAAGCACGCCGTCATCACCCGCGACACCCCGGGCTTCGTGGTGAACAGCATCCTCGCGAAGGTCCTCGGGGAGGCCATGCACGCGGTGGACACGGGAACGCCCTTCGAGGTCGTCGACCGCTCGCTCGCGCCGTTCGGCCTGCCGATGACGCCCTTCGAGCTGCTCGAGCTCGTGGGCCTCAAGGTCGGCGCGCACGTGCTCGACACGCACCACGCCGCATTCCCGGACCGGTTCTTCGAGAGCCCGAACCTGCACCGCCTCGCGGACCTCGGGCGCATCTACGCCCGCGACGCCAAGGGCCGCCCCACGGGCTTCGACAAGGAGGCCGTGCGCATCGTGAAGGGCGGCACCGACCCGCAGACGGCCGAGCAGATCCGCGAGCGCGTGGAGACGGGCCTCGCGGACGAGGTGCACCGCATGCTCGAGGACGACGTCGTGCACGCGGCGGAGGACATCGACCTCTGCCTCATCCTCGGCGCCGGCTACCCGTTCCAGATGGGCGGGCTCACGCCGTACCTCGACCGCGTCGGCGCGAGCAACCGGGCGTTCGGCGACACGTTCCACCACCCGCCCATCCGCGGCGTGGCGTAGCGCCAGGGGGAACGCAGCAGGGCCAGGCCGCATCGGCCGGGCCCTGCTGCGTGCGACAGGCGATCAGGCCTGCTCGTCGTCCTCCGCGCGCATGGGGACGCGCTCGGCGTCCTCCGGCAGCGGCCGGGCCGACGGCACGCGGCTCCCGAGCACCTGGGCGACGACGTCGCGCGCGATGTGCTGGGGAGTGAGCCCGACGCGCTCGAGGATCTGCGACCGCGTGCCGTGGTCGAGGAACTCGTCGGGCAGGCCCAGCTCCGTCACGCCCGTGTCGATGCCGGCCTCGCGGAGGTCCTGCCGGATCCGCGTGCCGATGCCCCCGACGACGACGCCGTCCTCGATGGTGACGACGAGACGGTGGGTGCCGCCGAGCTCGACGACGCTGCGCGGCACGGGCACGACCCAGCGCGGGTCCACGACGGTCGCGCCGATGCCCTGCGCGGCGAGCCGCTCCGCGACCTCGATGCCCATGGTCGCCATGGGCCCGACCGTGACGATCAGCACGTCCTTCGACGCCGACTCGTGCAGCACGTCCACGCCGTCGTCGAGGCGGCGCACGGCCTCGATCTCGTCCCCGACGCTGCCCTTGGAGAAGCGCACGACGGTGGGCGCGTCATCGACCTTGACGGCCTCGCCCAGCTCCTCGCGGAGGCGCGTCGCGTCACGCGGGGCGCTGAGGCGGATGTGCGGCACGATCTGCAGCAGCGCGAGATCCCACATGCCGTGATGGCTCGGCCCGTCGGGACCGGTGACGCCCGCGCGGTCGAGCACGAAGGTGACGCCGGCGCGGTGCAGGGCCACGTCCATGAGGACCTGGTCGAACGCGCGATTGACGAAGGTCGCGTACAGCGCGACGACCGGGTGCAGGCCGCCGTAGGCGAGGCCCGCGGCGCTCGTCACTGCGTGCTGCTCGGCGATGCCCACGTCGTGCACGCGATCCGGGTGCTTCTCGGCGAACTTGTGGAGGCCCACGGGGCGGAGCATCGCGGCGGTGATGCCGACGATGCGCGGATCCTCATCGGCCAGCGCGAGGATCTCGTCCGCGAAGACGCTGGTCCAGCTCACAGCGTGCGACGGGTCGATGGGCTCGCCCGTCTCCGGATCGATCTGCCCGACGGCGTGGAACTGGTCCGCCACGTCGCGGCGGGCGGGCTCGTAGCCGCGGCCCTTCTCGGTGATGGCGTGCACGATCACCGGGGCGCCGTAGTCGCGGGCCTGCTCGAGCGCCTCCTCCATCGCCTGCTGGTCGTGCCCGTCGATGGGCCCCAGGTACTTAATGTCGAGGTTGGAGTACAGCGCCTCGTTGTCCGTGACGCGCGTGAGGAAGCCGTGCAGGCCGCCGCGGAGGCCGCGGTAGAGGCTGTCGCCCGGGGCCCCGAACACGCCGAACACGCGCTGGCTCGTCTCGTAGAGGCCGCGGTAGGTGCGGCGGGTGCGCACGGTGTTGAGGAAGCGGGCCATGCCGCCGATCGTCGGCGCGTAGGAGCGGCCGTTGTCGTTGACGACGATGATGAGCTTCCGCGTGTTGTCGTCGGAGATGTTGTTGAGCGCCTCCCACGTCATGCCGCCGGTGAGGGCGCCGTCGCCCACCACCGCGACCACGTGCCGGTCGGTCTGGCCCGTGATCCCGAAGGCCCGCGAGATCCCGTCGGCCCAGCTCAGCGAGCTCGACGCGTGCGAGCTCTCGACGATGTCGTGCTCCGACTCCGACCGCTGCGGGTAGCCGGCGAGCCCGCCCGCTTCGCGGAGCCTCGAGAAGTCCTGGCGACCCGTGACCAGCTTGTGCACGTACGACTGGTGCCCGGTGTCGAACACGATCGCGTCCCGCGGGGAGTCGAACACGCGGTGGATCGCGAGCGTCGTCTCCACGACGCCGAGGTTCGGCCCGAGGTGGCCTCCGGTCTTGGAGACCTCCGCGACGAGGAACTGCCGGATCTCCGCGGCGAGCTCGACCATCTGCTCGCGGCTCAGCCGGTCGAGGTCCCGGGGTCCTGTGATCGTCTCGAGGATTCCCATGCTGACCGCCTTTCCCTGGGGTGCCATGTCGCGACGCCCGCCCTGTCGAGTCTACGCAGGGGCCGCACGCAGGAAGGAGGCCGGGCGTCGCCGCCCGGCCCCCTTCAGGTTCCTGTTACGCGACGAGGCTGCGCAGCACGTACTGCAGGATCCCGCCGTTGCGGTAGTAGTCCGCCTCGCCGGGGGTATCGATGCGGACGACCGCGTCGAACTCCACCGTCTCCTTGCCCGCGGGCGAGTCGGAGGTCGGTGCGGCGACGACGTGCACCGTGCGCGGCGTCGTGCCGGAGTTCAGCTCCTCGAGACCCGAGATGCTGATCTCCTCGGTGCCGTCGAGGCCGAGCGACGCCCAGGTCTCCCCCGCCGGGAACTGCAACGGGACGACGCCCATGCCGATGAGGTTGGAGCGGTGGATCCGCTCGAAGCTCTCGGTGATGACCGCCTTGACGCCCAGCAGGCTCGTGCCCTTGGCCGCCCAGTCGCGCGACGAGCCGGAGCCGTACTCCTTGCCGCCGAGGATCACGAGCGGGGTGCCCGCCGCCTGGTAGTTCTCGGACGCGTCGTAGATGAACGACTGCGGGCCGCCCTCCTGCGTGAAGTCGCGCGTGTAGCCGCCCTCGACGCCATCGAGTAGCTGGTTGCGCAGGCGGATGTTCGCAAACGTCCCGCGGATCATCACCTCGTGGTTGCCGCGGCGCGAGCCGTAGGAGTTGTAGTCCTTGCGGCCGACGCCGTGCTCGTCGAGGTAGTGGCCGGCGGGGCTGTCCGCCTTGATGGATCCGGCGGGGCTGATGTGGTCGGTCGTGACAGAGTCGCCGAGCTTCGCGAGGACGCGCGCACCCGCGATGTCCGACACCGGCGTGATCTCCATGGTGAGGCCCTCGAAGTACGGGGGCTTCCGCACGTAGGTGGACTCGGCGTCCCACTCGAACGTCGCACCCGTGGGGGTGGGGAGCGAGCGCCAGCGCTCGTCGCCGTCGAAGACGCCGGCGTACTGGTGGGTGAACATGCCCGTGTCGATCGAGCTGTCGATGGTCGACTGCACCTCGTCCGCGTCGGGCCAGATGTCCTTGAGGAACACCTCGTTGCCCTCGGGGTCGGTGCCGAGCGCGTCGGAGTCGAAGTCGAAGTTCATCGACCCGGCCAGCGCGTACGCGATGACGAGCGGCGGGCTCGCGAGGTAGTTCATCTTCACGTCGGGGTTGATGCGCCCCTCGAAGTTGCGGTTGCCCGAGAGGACGGCCGTCACCGCGAGGTCGTTGTCTTGCACCGCGGTGGAGATCTCCTCGAGCAGCGGGCCCGAGTTGCCGATGCACGTGGTGCAGCCGTAGCCGACCGTGTAGAAGCCGAGGTCCTCGAGGTAGGTCGTGAGGCCGGACTTCTCGTAGTAGTCCGTGACGACCTTGGATCCGGGGGCCAGCGTGGTCTTCACCCACGGCTTGGCCTTGAGGCCCTTCTTGCTCGCGTTGCGGGCGAGCAGCCCCGCCGCGAGCATGACCGACGGGTTCGACGTGTTGGTGCACGACGTGATGGCGGCGATGGCCACGGCGCCGTGGTCGAGCGTGAAGTCGCGCCCGTCCTCGAGCGTGACGCGCGTGGGCTTCGTGACGCTCACCGGGCTGTGCGAGGCGTGGTGCGTCTCGTGCGTCGAGTGCTCGTCCTCGGGCTGCAGCTCGCCCGGGTCGGACGCCGGGAAGCTCATGGAGGTGGTGAGGTCGACGATGTCGTGGTCGACCTGGGCGTAGTCGTTGAGGTCGCGCTCGAACTGCGACTTCGCGTCGGTCAGCTCGATGCGGTCCTGCGGGCGCTTGGGGCCGGCGATGGAGGGGACGACCGTGGAGAGGTCGAGCTCGAGGTACTCGCTGAACGCGGGCTCGACGGATGCGTCGTGCCACAGCCCCTGCTGCTTCGCGTAGGCCTCGACGAGGGCGACCTGCTCTTCGCTTCGCCCGGTGAGGCGCAGGTACTCGAGGGTGACGTCATCGATGGGGAACACCGCGGCGGTGGAGCCGAACTCCGGGCTCATGTTGCCGATGGTGGCGCGGTTGGCGAGGGGCACGGCGCCGACGCCGGATCCGTAGAACTCGACGAACTTGCCGACGACGCCGTGCTTGCGCAGCATCTGCGTGATGGTGAGCACCACGTCGGTCGCGGTGACGCCCGTGGGGATCTCGCCCGAGAGCTTGAAGCCCACGACCTTGGGGATGAGCATCGAGACGGGCTGGCCGAGCATGGCCGCCTCCGCCTCGATGCCGCCGACACCCCAGCCCAGCACGCCCAGGCCGTTGACCATGGTGGTGTGCGAGTCGGTGCCGACGCAGGTGTCGGGGTAGGCCTGGAGGACGCCGCCGACCTCGCGGGTCATCGTGACGCGGGCGAGGTGCTCGATGTTGACCTGGTGGACGATGCCGGTTCCCGGCGGGACGACCTTAAAGTCCTCGAACGCCGTCTGGCCCCAGCGGAGGAACTGGTACCGCTCGCCGTTGCGCTCGTACTCGATGTCGACGTTGCGCTCGAGCGCGTCCTCCGAGCCGAACAGGTCGGCGATGACGGAGTGGTCGATCACGAGCTCGGCGGGCGCCAGCGGGTTGATCTTCGTCGGGTCGCCACCCAGCTCGCCGACGGCTTCGCGCATGGTGGCGAGGTCGACGATGCAGGGGACCCCGGTGAAGTCCTGCATCACGACGCGCGCGGGCGTGAACTGGATCTCGGTGTCGGGGTCGGCCTCGGGCACCCAGTCGCCGAGCGCGCTGATCTGGCTGCCGGTGACGTTCTTGCCGTCCTCGGTGCGGAGGAGGTTCTCCAGCAGCACCTTCAGGCTGAACGGGAGACGCTCGTGGCCCGCCACGGTGTCGATGCGGTAGATCTCGTAGTCGGTGTCCCCGACGCGGAGTGTGTCCTTCGCGCCGAAGCTGTTGATTGCAGACACGTGGCCCTCTTCCCTCGCTGGATGGGCGCGGAAGTCGATTCCGCCCGTCATCCGATCTTGGTCGCCCGCCGCGACCGGGTCCAGTAAGGCGACCCTGATCGGGCACCCGGCGCGAGGCGGGACGGCGCCGATGTATCTCGACGTCGAGATGAATCTACCATCGCGCCACCGCGCCCGACGCCGCGGCGCGCGGTGCCTGCCCTGCCGACGAGGAGCGGGAGGACCGCGGGTCAGCCGGCCGCGGGGGCAGCCGGCTCCTTCGCGTACACGGCGCGCACGAACAACCACGACAGCACGAGGAGGACGCCGTAGAGGGGCGTGCCCATCACCAGGCGCGCGACCCCGAGCGCGTCGATCGAGTCGGCGAGGTAGAGAGGGAGCTGCACCGCGAGGCGGAGCGCGAAGAAACCGACCCAGACGAGGGTGAGGAGGCGGAGCGCCCTGGCCTTCCTGCGGTCCTGCCGCCAGGCCGTCCCGTCGCCCATGAGGAAGCCCACGGCGACGCCGACGAGCGGCCACCCCACGACCACCGACACGAGGAGGACGGCGAAGTAGGCGCCGTTGGTCCACAGCCCGAGGGCGTAGAAGTCGCGGCCCTCCCCCGACCGGAGCGCCAGGACCGCGGAGATCACGATGCCGACGAGGCCGCCCACCGCGGGCGCGAAGGCCGAGCGCTGCACCAGCCGGGCCACGACGGCCACGACCGCGACGGTGACCGGCACCGCGACGGAGAGCACGATGTCGCGCGTCAGGGTGAACGCGACCAGGAACAGGAGCCCGGGCACGATCGCCTCGAGCACGCCGCGGACGCCGCCCATGGCGGTGAGGAGCGCCGCCGCCGTCATCGTCTCGCCGCGCGCCGCCTGACCCAGACCTGCGCGCTCGGCGGCCTGTGCCATGCTCGCGCCGAGCGCCTCACCGGGGGCGGACGCGGACACGGACGCGGGCTCGCCGGGGATGCCGTCGGTCGCGGCCGCCTCGTCCGCGGGGGGGGGCTGGCCCCGGGGATCCCGCTCGCGCGGATCCTCCCCCGACACGTTCAGGAGCCCAGCGCGGAGGCCGGGCTCTCGCCGGCCGGAGCCGCGCCCGGGGTGGTGCCGACCTGCGCGGCGGGCATCTTGAGCGGGATGAGGTCGCGCGGGGGCATGGGCGACGAGCCGCGCACCACGACGACGCAGCGGAACAGGTCCTCGACGGCGGCGGCCGCCTCGGGGTCCGACACGGCGCGGCCGGTGATGACGCCGCGCAGGAACCAGCGCGGTCCGTCGACGCCGATGAAGCGGGCCTCGCGTGTGCTGGCCGCGGGCTGGCCGGGCTGCTGCACCACGGGGATCACGGCGTGCAGCTCCGGCCCGAACGGACCGTCGGCGAGACGCGTGGTCCCGCCCTGCTTCTGGATCTGCTCCCCGATGGTCGTGCGGATCTCGTGCCACAGCCCGCTCGAGCGCGGGGCCGCGAACGGCTGCACCTGGAGGCTGGACTCGGCGAAGTCGAGGCCGATCGCGACGACCTGCTGGGTGCCCTCTGCGACCTCGAGGCGGAGGTGGAGGCCCTCGCGCGGCAGGATCTTGATCCCGCCGAGGTCGACGTACGGGCGGACGGGGTTCGCCTCGGTCTCGTCGAGCGGACCCTCGTCGGCCCGGTCGTCGGGCGCGGACTTGGCGTCCAGGACGTGCTCGGCGTCGTCCGCGACGGCGGCGTCATCCGGCTGGTTCGCGTTCTCGTCGGTCATGTTCGGTCTCCTGGATCTCGGGCGGGGAGGGCGCCGGTGCCCGTGGAGCCGAAGCCCCCCGTGCCGCGGTGGCTCCCGGGCAGCTTCTCGACGGGCACGAAGCGCACCCGGCTGACCGGCATGACGACGACCTGCGCGATGCGGTCGCCGACCGCGACATCGTACGCGGCCTCGGCATCGGTGTTGAGGAGGGTGACCCGGATCTCGCCGCGGTAGCCCGCGTCGACGGTGCCGGGCGCGTTGACGATCGTGATGCCGTGACGCGCGGCCAGGCCGCTGCGGGGCAGGACGAACGCGGCGTACCCGTCCGGGAGGGCGATGCTGACGCCCGTGCCGACGGTGGCCCGTCGGCCCGGCTCGAGGCGGACGGCCTCGGCGGCCGTGAGGTCGGCGCCGGCGTCGCCGGGATGCGCGTAGGTCGGGATCGGGGCGTCGCCCGCGATGAGGACGTCGACGGGATCGGGCACGGTCCGAGGCTAGTGCAGGAATCTGATCGAATAGGCGCATGCCCGCATCCCCCTACAGCGAGCGGCTGTGGCCTGCTCCCTGGCTCTTCGTCGCCACCGCTCTCGTCATCCCCGCGAGCCTGCTCGTGTTCCTCCCCATCAGCGTCATCGCCGGGGTCGTCGTCGCGATCGTGCTCTACGCGGGCGTCGTGGCCACGCTCGTGCTCACGAGCCCGGTCATCCAGGTGGTCGACGGGCGGCTGCGCGCGGGCCGCGCATCCATCGACGTCGACCAGCTCGGCGAGCCCGAGGGGTTCCGGGGCGCGCAGGCGACGGCGGAGCGCGGCACGCGCCTCCATGCCCGGGCGTACCTGGTGATCCGCGGCTGGGTGGACCCGGTGGTCAAGGTGCCGCTGCTGGACGCGGCCGACCCTGCTCCGTACTGGCTGCTCTCCACGCGCACCCCGGAACGACTGATCGCCGCGATCCGGGGATCGCGGCGATCATGACGTGCGGTGAGGCGCTCTGTCCTCAGGGGGATTCTGTCCTCAGGGGGGGCTCTCGCCCGGCGACGCTCTAGGTGTACTCGGCCATGACGTTGGTGACACTTCGGGGCGTGTGAAGAGGCCTCCTGGCTTGATGGAGCTGTTCAGTTCAACCATCGCCAGGAGGCCTCGATGTCCCACGGTAA
>NZ_JAAVCB010000070.1:0-37282 GCF_014802555.1 Clavibacter sp.
ACCCCCACCCCCGACGCCGCGTGGCCGCCCCCGGCCGCCGACGCGCCGCGCCACCGATCCGCCCCCGAGGACCCCGCATGACCGCCCCGTCCCAGCGCTCCGGCCGCCTCGGCGTGGGCATCGTCGGCGCGGGTCACGTCGGCCCCGTCCTCGGCGCGGCCCTCGCGGGCGCCGGTCACGCGATCACCGGCATCTCCGCCGTCTCCGCGGCCAGCCGCGAGCGCGCGGAGGCGATGCTGCCGGGCGTCCCGGTCCTCGAGATCCCCGACCTCATCGAGCGGAGCGAGCTCGTGATCCTCGCCGTCCCCGACGCCGAGCTCCCCGGCCTCGTCGCGGGCCTCGCCGCCACGGGCGCCTGGCAAGCCGGTCAGCTCGTCGTGCACACGTCGGCGGCGCACGGGATCCAGGTGCTCGCGCCCGCGTTCGCATCCGGCATCATCCCGCTCGCCATCCATCCCGCGATGTCGTTCACCGGCACGAGCATGGACCTCAGCCGCATGGTCGACAGCTGGTTCGCCGTCACCGCGCCCGCGCCCGTGCTCCCCATCGCCCAGGTCCTCGTGGTGGAGATGGGCGGCGAGCCCGTCGTCGTGGAGGAGCGCGACCGCCCGGCGTACGCGGAGGCCATCGCGACCGCCACCACGTTCTCCACCGCGATCGTCGACCAGGCCGCCGGCCTCCTCGCGGGCATCGGCGTGGAGGAGCCCGGCCGCGTGCTCGGCCCCCTCATCCGCTCGGCCGTCGACGACGCGCTCCGCCGTTCCTCCCCGGCGGGCGGCGCGCGCCTCACCTCCGGCGACGTGCCGCTGCCGACGGACGAGGGTCCCGCCGCGCACTAACCTGTCGTGTCCGCGTCCCGAGCCCCCGAGGAGCACCACGGCATGACGATCCCCGCGCCCACCGTCGTCACCGGCATCGCCGAGCTGCGCGCCCGCGTCCGCGACCACCGGGCCGCGCGCACCGCGGCGGGCGAGGCACCCGTCGTCGTCCTCGTCCCCACCATGGGCGCGCTGCACGAGGGCCACCTGGCGCACGCCCGCCGCGCCCGCGAGCTCGGCTCCCTCGTCGTCGTCTCGATCTTCGTCAACCCCCTGCAGTTCGGCGCGGGCGAGGACCTCGACGCCTACCCGCGCACGCTCGACGCCGACGTCGCCGCGCTCGCCGAGACCGGCGTCGACCTCGTCTTCGCGCCCTCCGCGGCCGAGATGTACCCGGACGGCCCCGCGCGCATCCGCGTCACGGGCGGATCCGTCGCCCTCACGCTCGAGGGCCGCTCCCGCCCCGGCCACTTCGACGGCATGCTCACCGTCGTCGCGAAGCTCCTGCACATCATCGCCCCCGACGTCGCCACCTTCGGCCGCAAGGACGCGCAGCAGCTCCACCTCGTGCGCCGCATGGTGCGCGACCTCGACCTGCCCGTCCGCATCGAGGACCTGGAGACGGTGCGCGAGCCCGACGGCCTCGCCCTCTCCAGCCGCAACCGCTACCTCGACGATCGCGAGCGCCGCGCCGCCCGCGTCATCCCGGCCGCGCTCGAGGCCGCGCAGAGCGCCGGATCCCGCGGCATCGACGCCGTCATCGCCGCCGCCCAGTCCGTGGTGATGGGGGAGCCCGCCGTCGCGCTCGACTACTTCCAGGTGGTGGATCCCGCCAGCTTCGCGTCCGTCGACGACGGCTTCCGGGGCGTCGCCCTGGCCGTCATCGCCGCCCGGGTCGGGAGCACGCGCCTCATCGACAACGAGACCGTCGTCATCGCCTGACGCCGCGGCGCATCCGATCCGCGGGCGTGCCCCGGCCCCGCCCGCACCTGCGAGAATCGACGGGAGGCCGCTCGGCCGCCCCACGAAACCACGACCCGCGAGGATCCGCCCGCACATGACCGACAGCCCCGGAACGCCCGCGACGCCCGAGACCGCCCCCGCTCCCGCCGTGGAGGGATCCGCCGAGGACGTCGCCGAGCAGAAGGCCGTGCGCCTCGCCAAGCGCGCCCGCCTCAACGCGCAGGGCGGCCCCGGCGAGGGCGCGTACCCCGTGCAGGTCCCGGTCACCACCACCATCCCGGCCGTCCGCGCCGAGCACGGCCACCTCGAGCCCGGTGAGGAGACCGACCACGTCGTCGGCATCGCGGGCCGCGTCGTCCACTTCCGCAACACCGGCAAGCTCTGCTTCGCCACGCTCCAGGCCGGCGACGGCACGCGCATCCAGGCCATGATCTCGCTGGCCGAGGTCGGCGACGAGGCCCTCGCCGCGTGGAAGGAGCTCGTCGACCTCGGCGACCACGTCTTCGTCGGCGGCCGCGTCATCGCGAGCCGGAAGGGCGAGCTGTCGATCATGGCGTCCGAGTGGCGCATCGCCTCGAAGGCCCTGCTGCCGCTGCCGAACCTCCACTCCGAGCTCTCGGACGAGACGCGCGTCCGCAGCCGCTACCTCGACCTCATCGTCCGCGATCAGGCCCGCAAGAACGTGCTCGACCGCGCGAAGGTCAACGCCTCCATGCGCGAGACGTTCCGGCAGCGCGGCTACGTCGAGGTCGAGACGCCCATGCTGCAGGTGATGCACGGCGGCGCGTCCGCCCGCCCGTTCGTCACGCACTCCAACGCCTTCGACACCGAGATGTACCTCCGCATCGCGCCGGAGCTGTACCTCAAGCGGGCCGTGGTCGGCGGCATCGACCGCGTCTTCGAGATCAACCGCAACTTCCGCAACGAGGGCGCCGACTCCACCCACAGCCCGGAGTTCGCGATGCTCGAGGCGTACGAGGCCTACGGCGACTACACCTCCATCGCCGAGCTCACCCAGACGCTCGTGCAGGACGCGGCCATGGCGGTCGCCGGCAGCCACGTCGTCACGTGGGCCGACGGCACCGACTACGACCTCGGCGGCGAGTGGGACCGCATCTCGATGTACGCGTCGCTGAGCGAGGCGGCGGGGATCGAGATCACGCCGGCCACGAGCGTCGACGAGCTGCAGGCCATCGCCGACCGCGAGGGCGTCGACGTCCACCTCAGCACGCACGGCAAGCTCGTCGAGGAGCTGTGGGAGCACTTCGTGAAGGGCTCGCTCGAGCGCCCCACCTTCGTCCTCGACTTCCCCGTCGAGACGTCGCCGCTTACGCGCGCGCACCGCTCCATCGAGGGCGTCGTCGAGAAGTGGGACCTCTACATCCGCGGCTTCGAGCTGGCCACCGGCTACTCCGAGCTCGTGGATCCCGTCGTGCAGCGCGAGCGCTTCGTCGACCAGGCCCGCCAGTTGGCGCGCGGCGACGACGAGGCCATGCCGCTCGACGAGGAGTTCCTCCGTGCCCTCGAGCACGGCATGCCGCCGTCGGGCGGCATGGGCATGGGGGTCGACCGGCTCCTCATGGCCATCACCGGTCTCGGCATCCGCGAGACCATCCTGTTCCCCCTAGTGAAGTAGAAGTAGGCGACCATGCCATTAGGCCCCGACGGCTCGAACCCGAAGAAGCCCACCACCGCGCGCTACGCCCTCTGGATCATCGTGGGCGGCATCGCCGTCGTCATGATCGGCCAGGGCGTCTACGGCATCCTCACCTAGAGCGCGGCGTATCCTCATCACATGGATGATTTCTGGGCGAGCGCGATCTGGTCGATCCTCCCCACCCTCGGCGTGGGCCTGATCTTCTGGTTCATCATGCGCGCGGTCATCCAGGCGGACAAGCAGGAGCGCAAGGCCTACGCCGCCATCGAGGCGAAGGAGCGCGCCCGCATGGGCGTGCCCGCGCCCGACGCCGACCTCTAGGGCCTGCCGCCGACCCCGGGCGGCCCCTCCCGCGGAGCCCGATCCGCCGCACTGCGCATCGCGTCACGCCCACGGCGAACAGGGGCATGCACTCGTCGAACCCGTCGTTACTCTCTACATATCGGCGCCGGCCCCCTGCCCCGGTGCCCAGGGAGATACAGATGTTCGAGAGATTCACCGACCGCGCTCGTCGCGTCGTCGTCCTGGCCCAAGAAGAGGCCAAGATGCTCAACCACAACTACATCGGGACCGAGCACATCCTGCTCGGACTCATCCACGAGGGCGAAGGCGTGGCCGCCAAGGCCCTGGAGTCGCTCGGCATCTCCCTCGATGCCGTCCGCGAACAGGTCCAGGACATCATCGGCCAGGGCCAGCAGCAGCCCACGGGTCACATCCCGTTCACGCCGCGCGCGAAGAAGGTCCTGGAGCTGTCGCTCCGCGAGGCCCTCCAGCTCGGCCACAACTACATCGGCACCGAGCACATCCTGCTCGGCCTGATCCGCGAGGGCGAGGGCGTCGCCGCCCAGGTGCTCGTCAAGCTCGGCGCCGACCTCAACCGCGTGCGCCAGCAGGTCATCCAGCTCCTGTCCGGATACCAGGGCAAGGAGGCGGTCGCCGTCGGCGGCGAGGCGCAGCAGAGCCAGCAGGCTGGCTCCACGGTCCTCGACCAGTTCGGGCGCAACCTCACGCAGGCGGCGCGCGACGGCAAGCTCGACCCCGTCATCGGCCGCGAGAAGGAGATCGAGCGCGTGATGCAGATCCTGTCGCGCCGCTCCAAGAACAACCCCGTCCTCATCGGCGAGCCCGGCGTCGGCAAGACCGCCGTCGTCGAGGGCCTGGCGCAGGCCATCGTCAAGGGCGACGTCCCGGAGACGCTGAAGGACAAGCAGCTCTACACGCTCGACCTCGGCTCGCTCATCGCCGGGTCCCGCTACCGGGGCGACTTCGAGGAGCGCCTCAAGAAGGTCACCAAGGAGATCCGCACGCGCGGCGACATCATCACCTTCATCGACGAGATCCACACCCTCGTCGGCGCGGGCGCCGCCGAGGGCGCGATCGACGCGGCCAGCATCCTCAAGCCGCTCCTCGCGCGCGGCGAGCTGCAGACCATCGGCGCCACCACGCTGGATGAGTACCGCAAGCACTTCGAGAAGGACGCGGCCCTCGAGCGCCGCTTCCAGCCCATCCAGGTGCAGGAGCCCTCGCTGCCCCACACCATCAACATCCTCAAGGGCCTGCGCGACCGCTACGAGGCGTTCCACAAGGTGTCCATCACCGATGGCGCCATCGTCTCGGCCGCGAACCTGGCGGACCGCTACATCGCGGACCGCTTCCTGCCCGACAAGGCCATCGACCTGATCGACGAGGCCGGCGCGCGCCTGCGCCTCTCGATCCTGTCGGCGCCACCGGAGCTCCGCGAGTTCGACGAGCGCATCTCCACGGTCCGCGTGGCCAAGGAGACCGCCATCGAGGACCAGGACTTCGAGAAGGCCGCGAGCCTGCGCGACGAGGAGAAGAACCTCCTGGGCGAGCGCCTCCGGCTCGAGAAGCAGTGGCGCTCGGGCGACGTCCGCACCACCGCCGAGGTCGACGAGGGCCTGATCGCCGAGGTCCTGGCCCAGGCCACGGGCATCCCCGTGTTCAAGCTCACGGAGGAGGAGTCCTCGCGCCTCGTCTTCATGGAGAAGGCCCTGCACCAGCGGGTCATCGGCCAGGAGGAGGCCATCTCGGCCCTGTCCAAGACCATCCGCCGCACCCGCGCCGGGCTGAAGGACCCCCGTCGTCCCTCGGGGTCGTTCATCTTCGCCGGCCCCACGGGCGTCGGCAAGACGGAGCTCGCGAAGGCGCTGGCGGAGTTCCTCTTCGACGACGAGGACGCCCTCATCTCGCTCGACATGAGCGAGTACGGCGAGAAGCACACCGTGAGCCGCCTCTTCGGCGCCCCTCCCGGATTCGTCGGCTTCGAGGAGGGCGGCCAGCTCACCGAGAAGGTGCGCCGCAAGCCGTTCTCCGTGGTGCTCTTCGACGAGATCGAGAAGGCCCACCCGGACATCTTCAACTCGCTGCTCCAGATCCTGGAGGAGGGACGCCTGACGGATGGCCAGGGCCGCGTGGTCGACTTCAAGAACACGGTCATCATCATGACCACCAACCTCGGCACCAAGGACATCACGGGCGCCCCGGTCGGGTTCCAGGTCGAGAACAACGCCGCGAACTCCTACGAGCGCATGAAGGGCAAGGTCAGCGAGGAGCTGAAGAAGAACTTCAAGCCCGAGTTCCTCAACCGCGTGGACGACACCATCGTGTTCCCGCAGCTGTCGAAGCCCGAGCTGCTCCAGATCGTCGACCTGTTCGTGAAGCGCCTGTCGGACCGCATGATGGACCGCGACCTCACGATCACGCTCGAGACCGCCGCGAAGGAGCGCCTCATCGAGGTCGGCTTCGACCCGTCGCTCGGCGCGCGGCCCCTCCGCCGCGCGGTGCAGCACGAGATCGAGGACCGCCTGTCGGAGCGCATCCTGCAGGGCGAGCTCAACGCGGGCGACCACGTGCACGTGGACTACGTGGACGACCAGTTCACGTTCGTCACCACGCAGCGCGAGGGCATCTCGGTCGCGGCCGGGATCGGCACGGGGACCGGCACGCCGGACCTCGCCATCACCAGCGAGTAGCGCGCAGCACGACCACCACGGCCCGTCGTCCCCGAGAGGGGGCGGCGGGCCGTCGTCGAGTCCGCGGGCTGCGGGTGTCCTCCATCCCGCTGTCGCCTCCTCGGGCGGCGGGCCAGGATGGACTTCGGGCGGAACCGCCCCACTAAGGAGATGCCACCTGATGAGAATCGCCGTCACCGGAGGCTCGGGGAAGCTCGGCCGCCACGTCGTCGCCGACCTGCGCGCCCACGGACACGAGGTCACCAACATCGACCAGGTGGGGGAGCGCGGATCGGGCTACGTCCGTGTCGACACCACCGACTACGGGCAGGTGGTGGACGCGCTGTTCGGCGTCCAGGACCTGCACGAGGGGTTCGACGCCATCGTGCACCTCGCCGCGATCCCGGCCCCCGCGATCCTGAGCGACGTGGCCACGTTCCACAACAACATGCTCACGAGCTTCAACGTCTTCCAGGCCGCGCGCCGGGCGGGCATCAAGAAGGTCGTCTACGCATCCAGCGAGACCGTGCTCGGGCTCCCGTTCGACGTGCCGCCGCCGTACATCCCCGTCGACGAGGAGTACCCGGCGCAGCCGAACAGCACCTACTCGCTCGTGAAGCACCTCGAGGAGCAGATGGCCATCGAGCTGTGCCGCTGGGATCCGGAGCTGCAGGTCACGGCGCTCCGCTTCTCCAACGTCATGGACGTCGACGACTACGACGGGTTCCCCGGGTTCGACGACGACGCGCTCGCGCGCAAGTGGAACCTGTGGGGCTACATCGACGGCCGTGACGGCGCCCAGGCCGTGCGCAAGGCGCTCGAGCACGACGCCCCGGGCTTCGACCGCTTCATCGTCGCCAACGCCGATACCGTGATGAGCCGCTCGTCCGCCGAGCTCGCCGCCGAGGTCTTCCCCGGTGTCGAGGTCACGAAGGAGCTGGGCGAGCACGAGACGCTGCTGTCCATCGACAAGGCCCGCCGGATCCTCGGCTACGCGCCCGAGCACACCTGGCGCGACCATGCGCCGGCCGACGCGGGCGACGACCCGGTCGCGGGGCACCCCTCATGAGGTATGTCCGCCTGGGCAGCACCGGCACCGAGGTCTCCGCGATCGCGCTCGGCTGCATGAGCTACGGCGAGCCGACGCGCGGCGGCCACGCGTGGACGCTCGGCGAGGAGGACTCGATCCCGCTCATCCGCCGCGCGGTCGAGCTCGGGATCACCTTCTTCGACACGGCGAACGTGTACTCCGACGGGTCGTGCGAGGAGATCACCGGCCGCGCGCTGAAGGCGATGACGAAGCGCGAGGAGGTCGTCATCGCGACCAAGGTGCACGGCGCGATGGGGGAGGGGCCGAACTCGCGCGGCCTGTCCCGGAAGCACATCATGTGGCAGATCGACGAGAGCCTCCGGCGGCTCGGGACCGACTACGTGGACCTGTACCAGATCCACCGCTTCGACCCGGCGACCCCGCTCGAGGAGACGCTCGAGGCGCTCGACGACCTCGTGCGCGTCGGCAAGGTCCGCTACATCGGCGCCTCGTCCATGGACGCCTGGCGGTTCTCGAAGGCGCTGCACCTGCAGCGGGCGAATGGATGGGCGCGCTTCGTCACGATGCAGGACCACTACAACCTCGTGAACCGCGAGGAGGAGCGAGAGATGCTCCCCCTGTGCGCCGACGAGGGCGTGGGATCCCTGCCGTGGAGCCCGCTCGCCCGCGGCCGCCTCACCCGCGACTGGGACGCGTCCACCGCCCGCAGCGAGACGGACGAGTTCGGGAAGACGCTCTACGCGGCCCAGGAGGACTCGGACCGCCGGGTCGCCGCCGCGGTGGCCGAGGTCGCCGAGGCGCGCGGTGTCCCGCGGGCGCAGGTCGCCCTCGCGTGGGTGTCGCGGAACCCGGTCGTCACGGCGCCCATTGTGGGCGGCACGAAGGTGGCGCACATCGAGGACGCCGTCGCGTCGCTGGACATCGAGCTGACGGCCGACGAGGTCGCCCGGCTCGAGGAGCACTACGTGCCGCACGCGGTCGTCGGCTACTAGCCGCCTCGGGACCGCCCGCGCCCGCCGACTTGCGCGGGCGGTCCCGCATCACCTAACCTGAACGGAGCCACAGACCGCTGGTCGTCGTCGTGACCCCGCGAGGGGATGCGCCGGACGAAGGTTCACTCAGGTGAAGGCCCGCGCAGGTGATCGAAGCACGATGCAGCGCATGCCCTGAGGGCCTGCGCGACACTCCCGCTCCGGCCTCCTGTGCCGGAGCGTTTCTCATGTGTGCAGCCGGGGGCTGCCAGCACCTCGCACCGCTTCCGCGGTGTCGGGGAACCACGTGATAAGGAGTGCCATGGCGAACAAGGAAGCCTCGGTCGCCGAGCTCGCGGAGAAGTTCCGCAGCTCGAACGCCGTACTGCTCACCGAGTACCGCGGTCTCACCGTTGCCCAGCTCAAGCAGCTGCGGAAGAGCATCAGTGCAGACGCGACCTACGCCGTGGTGAAGAACACGCTGACCAAGATCGCGGCGAACCAGGCGGGGATCTCGTCGTTCGACGACGAGCTCGTCGGCCCGTCCGCGATCGCGTTCGTGCACGGCGACACCGTCGCCGTCGCGAAGGCTCTGCGCACCTTCACCAAGGCCAACCCTCTTCTCGTCGTGAAGGGCGGTTACTTCGACGGCAACCCCCTGACGGCGGACGAGGTGAACAAGCTCGCCGACCTCGAGTCGCGGGAGGTGCTGCTGGGCAAGCTCGCCGGCGCCTTCAAGGCCTCGCTCTTCGGCGCGGCGTACCTGTTCAACGCACCGCTCTCGCAGGCCGTACGCACCGTCGAGGCGCTGCGCGAGAAGCAGGAATCGGCTCAGTAGCACCCCTCGGGTCCCGTTCCCGGGGCGCGATGCACTGATCCACCAGACACCACACCAACCCAAGGAGAATCACCATGGCAAAGCTCTCTAACGACGAGCTCATCGAGGCCTTCAAGGAGCTCACGCTCATCGAGCTCAGCGACTTCGTCAAGAAGTTCGAGGAGGTCTTCGAGGTCACCGCCGCGGCGCCCGTCGCCGCTGCCGCCGCCCCCGGCGCCGCTGCACCCGCCGAGGAGGTCGAGGAGAAGACCGCGTTCGACGTCATCCTCGAGGCCGCCGGCGACAAGAAGATCCAGGTCATCAAGGAGGTGCGCGCCCTCACGAGCCTCGGTCTCGGCGAGGCGAAGGCGCTCGTCGACGGAGCCCCCAAGGCCGTCCTGGAGGGCGCCAACAAGGAGGCCGCCGACAAGGCCAAGGCGCAGCTCGAGGCCGCGGGCGCGACGGTCACCGTCAAGTAGCTCGCAGCACCGCACAGCGCTCAGGGCGCCGATCCCCTCGGGGGTCGGCGCCCTGCGTCGTCCCCGGGGCTTGTCCGGTCAGGCGGACCCCGGCCGCAGGTCGTGTCCGAGGGCGCGTGCCCGCTCCACGGCCTCGGAGCGCGACCGCGCGTCGAGCTTCCGGTACGCCGTGCGGATGTGCGACTTGACCGTGTTGGGGGAGATGAAGAGCCGGCCGGCGATCTGCGTCACGGTCAGCCCGTCGGCCAGGCACGCGACGATGATGCGCTCGCGGTCGGTCAGCGGTTCCACCGGGGCGGCCTCCACGCGCACCTGGCCGGCGCGGACGCCCTCGAGCACCTCGCGCACGTCGGGGTGCTGATCCCGCGCCAGCGCCCGGTCGAGCAGCGCGTGCGATGCCGCGGCGGGGAACACCGCGAAGGGCCGGAGCACGCCGGTCGACACGGCGTGGAGCGCCGCGCGGTCGAAGGCGTGGTCGCTCCGTGCGTGGTCGCCGAGGCCGTGGTGCGCGGCCGCGACCACGAGCAGGACGTCGTCGAGGGTGCGACCCGAGTGCGCGTCGCCGAGCGCGAGGCACTCGGCCATCTGCGCGAGGGCGCCGACGTGGTCGTCGGCCTGCACCCGCAGCCGTCCGGCGATCATGGCCGGGCACGTGGAGTGCTGCGCCGTCGGCTGCAGCATGCGGAGGAGGTCCCACGCCGCGGCGGGCTGGTCCAGGTGCGCGAGGAGGGACGCCCGCAGCGTGTCGCGCATGGTCGGCATGGGGCCGTGCTCCGCCCAGCCCACGCCGAGGTTGTGCAGCCGACGCAGGTGCTCGAGCGCATCGAGCCGCAGGCCCCGGATCGCCGCGACCGTCGCCTCCGCGTAGCGGGCGAGCAGCTCCCAGTCGGTGCCGTCGCTCGCGGGACGGAGGCCCTCGACGATGAGCATCGCGTCGTCCTGCCGCGTCTCGTCGACCGCGATCATCGCGGCGGCGATCTCCGCCGGCGCGAGGAACCCGCTGCGGGACAGGGCCGGATCCGCCCCCGGCGACGCGAGGAGCCCGCGGGCGCGCACGACGAGATCGCGCGCCTCCTCGATCTCGCCCAGGCAGTAGGCGAGGTACGCGAGCGCGCCGCGGCACTCCAGCCGGTCGGCCAGCACGAGGTGCCGCTCGCCCAGGCCCTCCGCGATGCGGAGCTCCTCGCGCGCGCCGACGAAGTCGCCGAGGTGGGTGAGCACGAGCCCGTGCTGCAGGGCCACGCGGGCCTGGAGGGTGATGCGCTCCTGGAGCGGGATCCCGCGCTCGGTGTCGAGGATCCCGCGCGCCTCGTCGAGGGAGTCGCGCGCCTCGGCCAGCCGGCCCACCCGGCGGTCGCCCGCGGCGCGGTGCACGAGGACCGCGGCGCGCGTCGGGGCGCCGGGCGCGGGATCCGCGGTGAGCAGGAGGTCGAGCGCGGAGCGGTAGGCGATCGACGCCCGCCGGTCGGATGCGACCGCGCCGCGGTACGTGGCGGCCATGCCGGTGACGAGCCAGACGTCGTCCTCCCACCGCTCGGGGTCGAGCCGGTCGTAAAGGGCGCGGATGCGGTCGGAGTGGAGGTCGACGTGCAGCGGCCATCCGTCGGCGAGGAGGGTCGCCGCCTGCGCGTCGGCGCCGCCGTCCAGCGCGTCGCCGATCGCGCGCTCGAGGCCGTCGATGGTCGGCGCGTCGCTCATCATGGCCCCCCGGCGCGGGTTCCCCGGGGGCGGGCTGCCAGCGTGGCTCCACGCTACGTCCCGGCGGGCGTCCGGGTCGAGGTGCCCGCGGTCACCTTCCGTTCGCGGACATCGTGACGGGGGATGCGACATACGCATAGCCTGGCTATATGATTGGGGCATGACCGATCACGACCTGCGCACCCTGCTGGGCGACCTGGTGACCGCCGGGCACCGCCTCACGCGCCTCGCCGCGCACGAGGTCGGCGGCTCGAGCTCGCCCGCCGTCTGGCGGACCCTGTCCGTGCTGGTGACGTGGCCCGGCGGGATGCGCCTCGGCGTGCTCGCCGAGCGCAGCCGGGTCTCGCAGCCCACGACCACCAAGATCGTCCGCTCGCTCGTCGGCCAGGGCTGGATCGCGCAGGTGACGGACCCGTCCGACGCGCGCGCGTCCCTGCTCGAGATCACGCCGGCCGGCCGCGCCGCGCTCGACGACTGGCGCGACCGCCTGGCCACCGCGCTCGTGCCGCGCTTCGCCGACCTCCCGGCCGACGACGTGGCCGTGCTCGCGCGGGCCGTCGAGGTGGTCATGTCGCGCATCGACGGCGCCCCGGCTTCCGCGCGCGACTGACCGCGGTCGCCCGTCGGCACCGCCAGGCACCGCGCCCCACCGCACCACCCACCCATCCATCCGCACCGATCCCAGGAGGCGACACCGCACCCGTGTCCACCCAGCAGCACGCGTCGTTCCGCGACATCTTCCGCCAGCCCCGTTCCGTCTTCGCCGTCGCCTTCGCGTGCGTCATCGCGTTCATGGGCATCGGGCTCGTCGACCCGATCCTCCCCGCCATCGCCTCGAGCCTCGACGCCACCGCCACCGAGGCCGAGCTGCTCTTCACGAGCTACCTGCTCGTCACCGGGCTCGCGATGCTCATCACCAGCTGGATCTCCAGCCGCATCGGCGCCAAGCGCACCCTCCTCATCGGCCTCGCGATCATCGTGGTCTTCGCCGCGGCGGCCGGCCTCTCGCAGGACGTGGAGCAGGTCATCGGCTTCCGCGCCGGCTGGGGCCTCGGCAACGCGCTCTTCATCTCGACCGCGCTCGCGACCATCGTCGGATCCGCGTCCGGCGGCACCGCGTCCGCGATCATGCTCTACGAGGCGGCGCTCGGCCTCGGCATCGCGATCGGCCCGCTGCTCGGCGGCCTCCTCGGCAGCTGGAGCTGGCGCGGTCCGTTCTTCGGCACCGCGACGCTCATGGCCGTCGGCTTCGTCGCGATCCTCGCCCTGCTCGGGAAGGACGACGCGCCCCGCGCGCCCATGCGCCTGTCCGCCCCGCTGCGCGCGCTCCGTACCCCGGCCCTCGCGGTGCTCGCCGCGGCCGCGCTGTTCTACAACATCGGCTTCTTCGAGCTGCTCGCCTACACGCCGTTCCCGCTGGGCTTCGACGCCATCGGCCTGGGGCTCACCTTCTTCGGCTGGGGCGTGGGCCTCGCGATCACCTCGGTGCTCGTGGCGCCGCTCCTCACCCGGCGCATGGCGCGCACCTCGGTCCTCCGGCTCATGCTCCCGCTCCTCGCGGTCGATCTCGCGGCGGCCGGCCTCGTGGTCCGCTCGGCGGCCGGCCTCGTGACCTGCGTGATCGTCGGCGGCCTGCTCCTCGGCGTCCTCAACACCGTGCTCACCGAGTGCGTGATGGAGGCCACCGACCACCCGCGGAGCGTCGCGTCCTCCGCCTACTCGTCGGTGCGGTTCCTCGGCGGTGCCATCGCCCCGCCCGCCGCGACCGAGCTCGCGAACCTCTTCTCGGACGCGACGCCCTACTACGCCGCGGCTGGATCCGTGCTCGTCGCCCTCGTCATCGTGGTCGCCGGACACCGCTGGCTGCGCTGCGTCGACGCCGAGCCGGTCGATGCCCTCGAGGAGGCGCAGGCGGTCACGGCGGGGGACGCCTGACCCGCGGTCCCCGCATCCCCGGCGCCTTCGCCCCGCCCTCGATCCCGCCCGCCCTCACGGCGCCGGCGGGGCCGGGGGCGCCGTCGTGCTCGAGCGCGCCTGGAAGTCGACGGGCAGCGTCACGGCGCGCTCGGCCGCGCCCTCCGGCGCGAGCCCCTCCAACACCATGCCCACGGCGGCCCGCCCCTGCGTCCGCGGGTGCTGCTCGACCGTCGTCAGGCCGAACAATGGCGCGAGCGCGTGCCCGTCGATCCCGGCGACCGAGAGCTCGGCGGGCACGGCGATGCCCAGCTGCCTGGCCGCGAGGATCGTCCCGATGGCGATCTCGTCGGAGGCCGCGAAGACCGCCGTCGGCCGGGTCCGCGGATCCGCGAGCAGCGCCATGGCCGAGCGGAAGCCGCCGTCGATCGTGAACTCCGCCGTGGCGAACCGGGCCTCGAGGCCGCGAGGATCCGCGTCGATCGCCGCCCGGTAGCCGGCCAGCCGCTTCGCGTGCACGAAGAACGCCATCTGCGCGTGCAGATCGCCGCCGAGGTGCACGACGCGCGCGTGCCCGAGGCTCAGGAGGTGCTCCGTGGCGAGGCGGGCCGCGGCCTCGTCGTCGATGCTCAGCGTGCTCATGCCCTCGACCGGGCCGCCGATCCCGACGAGCGGCTTGTCGAGCGCGCGGAGCCGCACGACCTCCGCGGGCGTGAGCGCGACGCTCACCGCGATGACCGCATCCACGCGCTTGCGCACGAGGAAGTACTCGAAGACCTTCCGGCGCTGCTCGGGATCCGCGGTGAGGCGGTACAGCGTGAGGTCGTAGTCGGCCTCGATCAGCGCCTCCTCGATCCCCTCGAGCAGCTCCGCGAAGAACCAGCGGTTGATGAACGGCATGACGACGCCCACGTTCTTCGACTGGCCGGTCACGAGGCTCGACGCGTTCGAGGAGACGACGTACCCGATCTCCGCGGCGGCATCGGAGACGCGGGTGCGCGTCGCGGGGGAGACGTAGCCGCGGCCGCTGAGCGCGCGCGACGCGGTGGCCTTGGAGACCCCGGCCAGCCGGGCGACGTCGGCGATGGCGCTCATCGCGCTCCCTCTCATCGGGACCCGCGGCGCCTCGTCGCGCCGGACGCGCGCGCCCTGGAAGCGGTTCCAGGATGCGCGGGGGCCGGTTCCGATGATGGACCATCCGCGGGGGGCGCGCCTACCGCGCCGCCACGAGGGAGACCGTTTCGTTATCCCCGCCGCCTTGCCGTGGGCTGCGACCTCCCCTACGTTGACCTGTGGAACCGGTTCCTCATTCGGGGAGAGGTTTCAGGCGACGGCGCCTCACCCGCCGACGCACGCAGGACAGGACGGCGGGGCGGACCCGCATCCACTCGATGAAGAGGAGACGCACATGGGCCACGCCCTATTCCGACGTCGCTTCGCGGCACCCCTCGCAGCGGTCGGCATCGCCGGCCTCGCGCTCACGGGCTGCACGGGCGACATCGCGGCCGAGGACGCCGCGGACACCGACTGCTCGCCGTACTCGTCGTACGGCACGTTCCAGGGGAGCCCCGAGGTCAGCATCGGTGGCACCATCCAGGACGACGAGGCCGACCGGCTCGTCGAATCCTGGAAGGACTTCGAGACCTGCACGGGCATCAAGGTGAACTACCAGGGCACCAAGGAGTTCGAGGCGCAGATCGCGGTGCTCGCCGAGGGGCAGTCGGCCCCCGACATCGGCATCATCCCGCAGCCCGGCCTCTTCAACGTGCTCGCCACCAAGGGCTACCTGCAGCCGGCGCCCGCCGCCGTCGAGGAGAACGTCGACAAGAACTGGTCCACCGACTGGAAGGGCTACGGCACGGTCGACGGCAAGTTCATCGGCGCGCCGCTCATGGCGAGCGTCAAGGGCTACGTCTGGTACTCACCGGCCGAGTTCAAGGAAAAGGGCTACGAGATCCCGAAGTCCACCGCAGAGCTCATGGACCTCACCAAGAAGATCGCCGACGAGGGCGACCACAAGCCCTGGTGCGCCGGCATCGGCTCCGGCGACGCCACCGGCTGGCCCGGCACCGACTGGGTCGAGAGCTTCGTCATCCGCCAGTCCGGCGCCGAGACCTACGACAAGTGGGTCACGCACCAGATCCCGTTCAACGACCCGGCCATCGTCAAGGCGTTCGACGCCGCGGGCGAGATATTCAAGAACCCGGACTACGTCAACGGCGGCCTGGGCGACGTCTCGTCGATCATCTCTACGGAGTTCGGGGACGCAGGCCTCCCGCTCCTCGACGGGAAGTGCTCGCTGCACCTCCAGGCGTCGTTCTACGAAGGCTTCTGGAAGAAGGCCGACGGTACCGACGCGAAGGTCTCACCCGACGGCGACGTGTACGCGTTCCTCCTCCCGCAGACGAACGAGGGCGACGCGACGACGGTCACCGGCGGCGGCGAACTGGTCGGCGCGTTCAGGTCAAGCGACGAGATCACGGCGGTGCTCTCCTACCTCTCGAGCGACACCTGGGCGAACAACCGCGTGAAGCTGGGCGGCGTCATCAGCGCGAACAAGGGGCTCGACCCCGCGAACGCGTCGAGCGACATCCTGAAGCAGAGCATCAAGATCCTGCAGGACCCGAACGCCACGTTCCGCTTCGACGGCTCGGACCTCATGCCCGGCGCGGTCGGCACCGACTCCTTCTGGAAGGGGATCGTCGGCTGGCTGAGCGGCGACTCGACCCAGAAGACGGTCGACGCCATCGAGTCGAGCTGGCCCGCGTCCTGATCGACGCAGGCTGATCCACCGCCGGCCCTGATCGGGTCGGCACCCGGGCCGGCAGCCGTGCCGCCCCTGCGGGGCCGCCGCGAACGCGCGGCGGCCCCGCTCCCACATCCCTCCGACCCGAAGGGCGAGACGTCCATGACGACCGCTGATCTGATCGGCAAGATCCTCCAGGTGGTGGTGGCGCTCGCCGTCTTCGCCGTGGTGATCGGGCTGATGCTCTTCCTCATCGACAAGGCGCCGAAGCGCGGCAAGGACTGGGTGCAGCTGGGTGCCTTCGTGCTCCCCGCGCTGATCCTGCTCGCCGTCGGCCTCATCTACCCCGCGTTCCGCACGACCCTGCTCGCGTTCCGCGACAACACGGGGGAGTGGGCCGGGTTCGACAACTTCGTCTGGATGTTCACCCAGCCGGCCGCGCTCCGCACGCTGCTCAACACCATCATCTGGGTGGTCTTCGTGCCGCTGCTGTCGACCGCCATCGGCCTCGCCTACGCGGTCTTCATCGACAAGTCGCGCGGCGAGAAGTACTTCAAGGCCCTGGTCTTCATGCCCATGGCGATCTCCTTCGTCGGCGCGGGCATCATCTGGCGCTTCGTCTACGACTACAAGTCGGGCGACAACGCGCAGATCGGCCTGCTCAACCAGATCCTCGTCTGGACGGGCCAGGAGCCCGTGCAGTGGCTGCAGACGTCGCCCATCAACACGGCGCTGCTCATCATCGTGATGATCTGGATCCAGACCGGCTTCGCCATGGTCGTGCTCTCCGCGAGCATCAAAGGCGTGCCGACCGAGCAGATCGAGGCCGCGCAGCTCGACGGCACCAACGCCTGGCAGCGCTTCACCAACGTGACGCTCCCCGGGATCCGCGGGTCGCTCGTCGTGGTGGTCACGACCATCTCCATCGCGACGCTCAAGGTGTTCGACATCGTCCGCACCATGACCGCGGGCAACTTCGACACGAGCGTCATCGCCAACGAGATGTACACGCAGGCGTTCCGCGCCGGCGAGCAGGGCCGCGGCTCCGCGCTCGCGATCGTGCTGTTCCTCATGGTGCTGCCGATCGTCATCTACAACGTCCGCGTCATGAGCAAGCAGAGGGAGATCCGATGAGCGTCGCACCCGCCGACCTGCCCGTCGCCGACCGGGGGACGCGTCGCGGCACCATCGAGCAGGCCGCCTCGGTCGGCGCGAAGAGCCGCCGCGTCAAGAACCGGCTCACCTCGCGTCGAGCCACGCTCGCCGCGCTGATCATCGCGGTGCTCTGGACGCTGCCGACCTTCGGCCTGTTCGTCTCGTCGTTCCGCCCGGCCGGCCTCATCCAGACCACGGGCTGGTGGACGATCTTCCAGAACCCGGGCTTCACGCTCGACAACTACCAGGACGTGCTGCTCTCCACCTCACAGTCGTCGCCGCAGCTGGGCTCGTACTTCGTGAACTCGCTCGCCATCGCGATCCCGGCGACGCTGTTCCCGCTCGTCATCGCGTCCATGGCCGCGTACGCGTTCGCGTGGATCAAGTTCAAGGGCTCGAACTTCCTGTTCGTGCTGATCTTCGCGCTGCAGATCGTGCCGCTGCAGATGGCGCTCATCCCGCTGCTGCAGATGTTCACCCGCACCCTGCGCCCGCTGCAGGAGGCCGTGCACGGCGTGATCCCGCTCATCCCCGAGCAGGGCTACCTGCCCGTGTGGGTCGCGCACACGATCTTCGCGCTGCCGCTGGCCATCTTCCTGCTGCACAACTTCATCTCGGAGATCCCGGGCGAGGTCATCGAGGCGGCCCGTGTCGACGGCGCGAGCCACGGCCAGGTGTTCTTCCGCATCGTGCTGCCGCTCGCGCTCCCGGCCATCGCGTCCTTCGCGATCTTCCAGTTCCTCTGGGTCTGGAACGACCTCCTGGTGGCGCTGATCTTCTCGGGCGGCACCCCGGACGTCGCCCCGCTCACGCAGCGGCTGGCGGAGCTCACGGGAACGCGCGGGCAGGACTGGCAGCGGCTCACGGCAGCCGCGTTCGTGTCGCTGATCGTCCCGCTCATCGTGTTCTTCAGCCTCCAGCGGTACTTCGTGCGGGGGCTCCTGGCGGGATCCACGAAGGGCTGATCCGCGCTCGTCCCATCCGGCCCGGTCGTCCGCGTGCGCGGGCGGCCGGGCCGTCGTCGTGCCGGGCGCCGGCGTGGTCGGGAGAGATCCCCCACGGGCGTAAAATCGCCGGAATGACGAGGATGGGCGACATCGCCGCGGGCGGCGGGATGCGCGGAGGCGGCGGACGCCGAGGCCCAGCGCCGGGCCAACGCCGAGGCGCCGCGCGTCGAGAACCTGCTCGGCCGGATCGCGGAGCTGTTCCGTCCGCACCGCCGCGCGCTGGCCCTCACGATCGCGCTCGTGCTGGTCGGCGCGGGCCTCACGGTCGTGCCGCCGCTGCTCACGCAGCAGGCCTTCGACCGGGGGCTCTTCCCGCCCACCGGCGGCCCCGACATCCCCGTCCTGGTCGAGCTCGTCGCGATCATGATTGCCATCTGGGTCGTGGGCGCGGGACTCGGCGTCTGGCAGACGTACCTCACCGCGACCGTCGGCAACCGGGTCATGGGATCCATGCGGGTCGACCTGTTCCGGCACCTGCAGAGCATGGAGCTCGGCTTCTTCACGCGCACGAAGACGGGCGTGATCCAGTCCCGCCTGCAGAACGACGTGGGCGGCGTGGCGGCGGTCCTCACCAACACCGTCTCGAGCGTGCTCGGCAACACCGTGACCGTCATCGCGGCGCTCGTCGCGATGCTCGTGCTCAACTGGCAGCTGACGCTGGTCGCCGTGATCCTGATGCCCGTGCTCGTCGTCGCGCAGCCCCGCGTGGGCCAGGTCCGGGCGCGCATCGCGTCCAAGACGCAGGAGTCGCTGTCCGACATGACGGCCATCACGCAGGAGACGCTCTCGGTGTCCGGGATCCTGCTCTCGAAGAGCTTTAGCCGGCAGGCCGCGGAGACCGAGCGCTACGAAGCCGAGAACCGCAACCAGATCCGGCTGCAGGTGAGCCAGCAGATGAGCGGGCAGTGGTTCTTCGCGCTCGTGCAGATCTTCCTGTCGATCATCCCGGCCATCGTCTACGTGGTCGCGGGCTTCCTCATCACGGGCGGCGTCAGCGTCACGGCGGGCACCATCGTCGCGTTCACGACCGTGCAGGCGCGCCTCATGTGGCCGCTCATCGGCCTCATGCGCGTCGCGCTCGACCTCCAGACCTCGGGCGCGCTCTTCGCCCGCATCTTCGAGTACCTCGACCTGGAGCCAGCGATCCGCGACCGTCACGACGCGCGCCCGGTATCTGCGGGCCCGGCGCTCGGCCGCGTCGCGTTCGACGAGGTGCGCTTCTCGTACCCCGACACCCGGGCCGGTGAGCGGCCGACCCTCGACGGCATGTCGTTCGAGATCCAGCCGGGCCAGTTCGCGGCGTTCGTGGGGCCGTCCGGCGCGGGCAAGACCACGGTGTCGTACCTCATCCCGCGCTTCCACGACGTGACCGGCGGGCGGGTGCTCTTCTCGGGTGCGGACGTGCGGGACCTCGAGCAGGAGTCGCTGCTGGAGAACATCGGCATCGTCAGCCAGGAGACGTACCTCTTCCACGCCACCATCGGCGAGAACCTCCGCTACGCGCGGCCGGACGCCACGCAGGAGCAGATCGAGCAGGCGGCCCGCGCCGCGAACATCCACCAGACGATCGAGTCGTTCCCCGACGGCTACGAGACGCTCGTGGGGGAGCGCGGCTACCGGCTCTCCGGCGGCGAGAAGCAGCGCATCGCCATCGCGCGCGTGCTGCTCAAGGACCCGGCCGTGCTGATCCTCGACGAGGCCACGAGCGCGCTCGACGCGATCTCGGAGCGGGTGGTGCAGCAGGCGCTCGACACGGCGTCGCGAGGACGCACCACCATCGCGATCGCGCACCGGCTCTCGACCGTGGTGGACGCCGACGTGATCTTCGTGGTCGTCGCCGGCCGCATCGTGGAACAGGGCACGCACGTCGAGCTGCTGGCGCGCGGCGGCGAGTACGCGCGGCTCTACAGCGACCAGCGCACCGCGGCGGCCTGACCCGCGGATCCGGCCCGGCCGCCGGACGACGCACCGCCCGCCCGCCCGCGAGGCGGACGGGCGGTGCGGGCGGGCCGGCGCTGCGGGAGAGCTGCTCAGGAGCGGGCGTCGAGCAGCTGCTGCATGTAGAGGATCTCCTTGTCCTGGATCATCACCATGCCGTTGGCGAGGTCCGTGACGAGCGGGTTCCGCGAGCGGTCGAGGAGGGCCTGGGCCATCTCGACGCCGCCGCGGTGGTGGGCGATCATCAGCGTCAGGTACTTCCGCTCGGCCTCGACGCCCGTGAGCGACTGCAGCTCGTCGAGGTCGGCCTGCGACGCGAGGCCCGGCATCGTGGCGCCGGGGGTCATGTCCATGGACGAGTGGTCGGTCTTCCCGTCGAGCGTCGGCAGCGTCATCCACGTCATGCGCGGCTGCGACGGCGCCTGGTCGAGGCCCCACGAGGTGAGGAACGCGTACATCTGGCCCGCCTGCTGGGCCTGCGCCTGCGCGATGTCCTGCGCGATGAGCTTGACCTCGGGGTCGTCCGTGCGGTCGATGATCATGAGCGACATCTGCACGGCCTGCTCGTGGTGCACCTGCATGTCGCGGGAGAAGCCGGCCTCCGCGCTGTTCGTGCTGGGAGTGAGAGCCGAGACGGGCGCGGTGACGCGTCCCACCAGGAGCCCGGCGACCACGAGCGCCACCGCGACGATGCCGGCGGCGAGGCCGATGCGGATCCGGCGCCCACGCGCGCGCGACGCCTCGCCGTGCGCGACGAGGCCGTCGAGCTCCTCCTCGCGGATGTCGTCGTCCGGGACGTGGTCGATGACGACGTCGCCCTCGTCGGGGCGCTCGCTGCCGTCGGTGCCGCGGTCGGTCACGGTCAGCCGACCCGGCCCTCGCCCTCGAGGGCGCCGGTGCACGCGGCACCGGCCTCGGGGGCGTCGGGGCTCTTCCAGTACTTGGCCATGAAATCCTTGATGCGCTGGTCGTCGACCGAGTCGACCTTCACCTGCGCGCCCCACGCGGACAGCGCGATGGGGGTGTCGAGGCCCTCATACGGCGACATCGTGACGTAGCCGCCGAACGACTCCGCGTACTTCTGCAGCTTCGACAGGTCGTCGCCCGTGAGCTTGGCGGCGTCGTAGGTGATCCACACGGCGCCGTGCTCGAGGTCGTGCACCGCGTTCTCGTTGGGCTGCGGCTGGTCGTAGATGCCGCAGTTCAGCCACATGGGGTTGTGCTCGCCGCCGGCGGGCGGGCTCATGCCTGCGTACAGCCCGGCGTAGTCGACCGGGGTCTGCACGTGCGTGCTGGGGAGCGAGTCCCAGGTGCGGAGGCCCTCGATGCTGATGTCCGCCGGATCCTGCTTCGGCGTGCCGCTCGAGACGACCACGCCGATCACGACGGCGACGACCGCGACGGCCGCCACGGATCCCGTGATGATGCCGATGAGCCGGTTGCGGCGCGCGCGGTCCTGCTGCTTCTTCAGCGCCGCCACCTTCTCGGCGGTCGGCGGGACGGGCCGTCCGCTCTCGTCGCCGGAGGGCGTGGTGTCGTCGCGTCGCGCCACGGAGGGTCCTTCTCTGCTGGGGGAATGTGCGATCAGGGTACCCGGTCGGCCTGGGCGGACCCTGCCCGCGGGGGCCGCCGTCGCCCCGTAACACGGCGAGGGCGCGCGCCTACACTGGACGAGCGGGGCCCACCGGACCGCACACCTGATACCCGGGAGCGCCACCTCACGTGAAGTACGCCGACACGATCCTCGACCTCATCGGGAACACCCCGCTCGTGAAGCTCAACAAGGTGGTCGAGGGGATCTCGGCGACCGTGCTGGTGAAGGTCGAGTACCTGAACCCCGGCGGCAGCGCCAAGGACCGCATCGCGACGCGCATCATCGACGCCGCCGAGCGCGAGGGGAAGCTGAAGCCGGGCGGCACCATCGTCGAGCCCACCTCGGGCAACACGGGCGTCGGCCTCGCGCTCGTCGCCCAGCAGCGCGGCTACCGCTGCGTCTTCGTGCTGCCGGACAAGGTCGGCGAGGACAAGCGCAACGTGCTCACGGCGTACGGCGCCGAGATCGTGGTCACGCCCACCTCGGTCGCGCCGGACCACTCCGACTCCTACTACTCCGTGAGCGACCGGCTCGCGCGCGAGATCCCCGGCGCCTTCAAGCCCGACCAGTACTCGAACCCCAACGGACCGCTCAGCCACTACGAGACCACGGGTCCCGAGATCTGGCGCGACACCGAGGGCGAGATCACGCACTTCGTCGCGGGCGTCGGCACGGGCGGCACCATCAGCGGCGTCGGCCGGTACCTCAAGGAGGTGTCGGAGGGGCGCGTGCGCATCGTCGGCGCCGACCCCGAGGGCTCCGTCTACTCGGGCGGCACCGGCCGCCCCTACCTCGTCGAGGGCGTCGGCGAGGACTTCTGGCCGGCCGCGTACGACCCCGACGTGGTCGACGAGGTCATCGCGTCGAGCGACCAGGAGTCGTTCGACATGACCCTGCGGCTCGCCCGCGAGGAGGGCCTGCTCGTCGGCGGATCCAGCGGCATGGCCGTCGTCTCCGCGCTCAAGGCCGCGAAGCACCTGGGCCCCGACGACGTGATGGTGATCCTCCTGCCCGACGGCGGCCGCGGCTACCTCGGCAAGATCTTCAACGAGAGGTGGATGCAGTCCTACGGCTTCGCCCGCGTCAACGGCCAGCGCACGGTCGCCGACGTCATGAGCGCCAAGACCGGCAGCCTCCCCGACCTCGTGCACGCGCACCCGAACGACACGATCCGCGACGCGATCCGCATCATGACCGAGTACGACGTCTCCCAGCTGCCCGTCCTCTCAGCCGAGCCGCCCGTCGTAATGGGCGAGGTCGCCGGCGCCGTGGACGAGCGCAGCCTCCTCGAGCTCGTGTTCAGCGGGCGCGCGCAGCTGTCCGACCAGGTCGGGCCGTTCACGGGCGACGCGTTCGGCCTCATCGGCGTGAACGAGACCGTGCCCGACGCGTGGAGCGCCCTCGGATCCGCCGACGCGCTCATGGTCAGCGACGGCGGCAAGCCCGTCGGCGTGCTGACGCGGCACGACCTCCTCACCTACCTCACCGACTGATCCGCCGGCGCAGCACCCGCATCCTCCCGAACCACAGAGACGAGTCCCCGTGAGCGACAAGCACGACTTCGACACCCGCGCGATCCACGCCGGCCAGGTCCCGGACCCCACCACGGGCGCGGTCATCCCGCCGCTGTACCTCACGAGCACGTTCGTGCAGGACGGCATCGGCGGGATGCGGAACGGCTACGAGTACGCCCGCAGCGCCAACCCCACCCGCACGGCGCTCCAGGAGCAGCTCGCGTCGCTCGAGAAGGGGTCGCACGCGTTCTCGTTCGCCTCGGGACTCGCCGCCGAGGACACCCTGCTGCGGGCGATCACGCGCCCCGGCGACCGCATCGTGCTGAGCGACGACGTGTACGGCGGCACCTACCGCCTCCTCACGCGCGTGCTCGGCGACTGGGGCATCGTCGTCGAGACGGTCGACATGAGCGACCTCGCCGCGGTGGAGCGGGTGCTCGGATCCGGCCCCGCCAAGGTCCTCTGGGTCGAGACCCCGAGCAACCCGCTGATGAAGATCAGCGACATCCGCGCGCTCGCCGACCTCGGCCACGCGGCCGGCGCGACGGTCGTCGTGGACAACACCTTCGCCTCGCCCTACCTGCAGCAGCCGCTCACGCTGGGTGCCGACGTGGTCGTGCACTCCACCACCAAGTACCTGGGCGGCCACTCCGACGTGCTCGGAGGCGCGGTCATCCTCGACGACGACGCGCTCGCCGAGAAGGTCGGCTTCCTCCAATTCGCGATCGGCGCCGTCTCCGGCCCCATGGACGCCTGGCTCACCACCCGCGGCATCAAGACGCTCGCCGTGCGCGTCGAGCGCCACTCCGCGAACGCCGAGGAGATCGCCGCGTTCCTGCAGCAGCACCCCGACGTCACCGCCGTGCACTACCCGGGCCTCCCGGAGCACCCCGGCCACGACATCGCGAAGGCGCAGATGACGGGCTTCGGCGGCATGATCTCGTTCCAGGTGCGCGGGGGAGCGAAGGCCGCGCGTCGCGTGGTCGAGGGGACGCGCGTCTTCCAGCTCGCGGAGTCGCTGGGCGGCGTGGAGTCGCTCATCAGCTACCCGTCCGAGATGACGCACGCCTCGGTCAAGGGCACGCCGCTCGAGGTCCCGGACGACCTCGTGCGCCTGTCGGTGGGCATCGAGTCCGTCGAGGACCTCGTCGTCGACCTCGAGCGCGCGCTCGGCAAGGCCCTCAAGCAGGGCAAGCACTAGCGGCGGACGACCCCGCATCGCCGGCGGGGTCGAGCCGCGCTCAGGGCAGCAGCTCGCGCACGGCCTCGTCGACGCTCACGCCCCGCTCGCGCGCGTGGGCGCTGAGCCGCGCCATCGTGTCGCGGTCGAGCGCGATCGTGAGGGTCGTGTCGCCGGGCTCGGGCGCGATCTCCTCGTCGAACGCGTCGAAGTCGAACAGACCCGGCTGGGCGGGGGCCCCGGCCTCCAGCTCCTCCGCCGCGGCGACCTGGGGATCCGCCGCGCGCTCGGCGTCGGCCTCCACGGCGGCCGTCTCCGTCGCGTCGTCGGGGGACCCGGACGCGTCGGCCTCGTGGCCCGCCCAGCCGGGGCCCTCCGGGATCGGGCGTCGCCCCTGGAACGCCGTCGCGACGGCGCGCGCCCGGTCGTCGGCCGCCTCGTTGAGCGGGTGGTTCGCGTGGCCCTTCACCCACTCGAAGCGGTAGCGCCGGCCCTGGATCTCCGCGTCGATCTCCTGGAGCAGCTCGACGTTGAGCACCGGCTTGCCGTCGCCCTTGCGCCAGCCCTTGCGCTTCCAGCCGGGCATCCACTTGGTCACCGAGTTGATCACGTACTGGCTGTCGCAGAGCACGAGGAGGTCGTCGTCGAGGTGCGCGGTGGCCCGGAACAGCTCGAGCACGGCCTTGAGCTCGCCCTGGTTGTTCGTCGCGTGCGGCCATCCGCCCGCTGCCCAGTGCTCGTCGTCCACGTACCAGGCCCAGCCGGCTGGACCGGGGTTGCCGAGCGCGGATCCGTCAGCGGCGGCGGTGATCGTCACAGGTGGTGCCTCTCCTCGGGTGGACGACCAGTCTGCCGCAGCGGTCCCGCCGCCGGCGCCCGCCCTCCCGGGTCGGCCGATCCCCGGGGCGCCCCGTGTGACAGTCACATGTGACAATGTGACACCTGCGCCGCACGGCGCGACCGGGCCACGGCCCGCACCAGGACGGGGTCGATGATGACGACGGAGACGCCGCGCGGCAGGGCGCCGAGCATCCGCGACGTCGCGCGACTCGCGGGGGTGTCGCACCAGACCGTCTCCCGCGTCCTCAACGACTCGCCCTCGCTCCGCGCGGAGACGCGCCAACGCGTGCTCGACGTGATGGAGCAGGTGCAGTACCGGCCCAACCGCGCGGCTCGGGCCCTCGTCACCAGCCGCTCGCGCACGATCGGCGTGCTCACCGCCCAGAGTTCGCAGTACGGCCCGGCGTCGTCCATCGCGGCGATCGAGGCGGCGGCCCGCGAGGCCGGGTACCTGGTCACGACCACGAACCTGCCCTCGTCCGACGAGGCCGCGATCCAGGTCGCGCTCGGGCACCTCGTTGACCAGGCGGTGGAGGGCCTCGTCGTCGTGGCGCCGCAGGTGCGCGTGCGCGAGGTGATCGCCAGCATGTCGCTCGACGTCCCGTACGTGACCATGCAGAGCGACGGGCGCGGCGACGCGCACGACCTCTCGGTCGACCAGATCGCGGGTGCGCGCCTGGCCACGCGGCACCTGCTCGACCTCGGGCACCGCGACATCTACCACCTCGCCGGCCCGCAGGACTGGATCGAGGCGGAGGCCCGCATGCGCGGCTTCCTCGACGCCATGTCGGCCGCCGAGGTGCCCACGACCGCGCCGATCCTCGGCGACTGGACGGCCGAGTTCGGCTTCTACGCGGGTCGGGAGATGCTGCGCCTCCGCGACTTCACCGCGATCTTCTCCAGCAACGACCAGATGGCCCTCGGCCTCATCCACGCCGTCCGCGACGCCGGCCTCGACGTCCCGCGCGACGTCAGCATCGTCGGCTTCGACGACATCCCGGAGGCGGCGCACTTCTGGCCGCCGCTCACGACCGTCCGCCAGGACTTCGCCGAGGTCGGTTGCCGCTGCGTCGCGCTCCTCCTCGACGGCATGGGCGGGACGGGGGACCGGTACCGCGGCACGATCACGCCGGAGCTCGTCGTGCGCGCGTCCTCGGGACCGCCCTCGTCCTGATCCGTCCCCCGCGTCCTCCCCAGCCGCGACGACCCCACTTCGAGGGGGGCAGGGCGTCTCGGGTTGACAGGTCGATCCCGCGCGTGTGTAGAGTGACATCCGCTGATGTGACCGTTCACATCGGCGGGCGGTCTTCCCGGGCCGCCATGCATCAGACGAAGGAGTCGATCCCGTGCCCAGCGCCCCCGTGAGCACCGCAGCCGAGGCCCAGCCCAGCACGGAGGCCGAGAGCTACGTCATCGGGGTCGACTACGGCACCCTCTCCGGCCGCGCCGTCGTGGTGCGCGTTTCGGACGGCGTCGAGCTCGGCTCCGGCGTCCTCGACTACCCGCACGCGGTGATGGACGACACGCTCGCCGCCACCGGCGCGCAGCTGCCGCCCGAGTGGGCCCTGCAGGTGCCCTCCGACTACGTCGACGTGCTCAAGCAGGCCGTCCCCGCCGCCATCCGCGAGGCCGGCATCGACCCCGCGCGGGTCATCGGCATCGGCACCGACTTCACCGCGTGCACCATGGTCCCCACGCTCGCCGACGGCACCCCGCTCAACGAGGTCGAGGGATACGCCGACCGCCCCCACGCCTACGTCAAGCTCTGGAAGCACCACGCCGCGCAGTCGCACGCCGATCGCATCAACGCGCTGGCCGAGGAGCGCGGCGAGAAGTGGCTGGCGCGCTACGGCGGCCTCATCTCGAGCGAGTGGGAGTTCGCGAAGGGCCTCCAGCTGCTCGAGGAGGACCCGGAGCTCTACGGGCTCATGGACCACTGGGTCGAGGCGGCCGACTGGATCGTCTGGCAGCTCACCGGCAGCTACGTCCGCAACGCCTGCACCGCCGGCTACAAGGGCATCCTCCAGGACGGCGAGTACCCCACGCCCGAGTTCCTCGGTGCGCTGAACCCCGGCTTCGCCTCGTTCGCCGAGGAGAAGGTCGCGCACGAGATCGGCCAGCTCGGATCCGCCGCCGGCACGCTCTCCGCCGAGGCCGCCGCCTGGACGGGCCTGCCCGAGGGCATCGCCGTCGCGGTCGGCAACGTCGACGCGCACGTCACCGCCCCCGTCGCCCGCGCCGTCGAGCCCGGCCAGATGGTCGCGATCATGGGCACCAGCACCTGCCACGTCATGAACAGCGACGTGCTCACCGAGGTCCCCGGCATGTGCGGCGTCGTCGACGGCGGCATCGTCTCCGGCCTCTACGGCTACGAGGCCGGCCAGTCCGGTGTCGGCGACATCTTCGCCTGGTACGTCAAGAACCAGGTGCCCGCGCGCTACGCCGAGGAGGCGGCGGCCGCCGGCAAGAGCGTCCACCAGCACCTCACCGACCTCGCGGCCGACCAGCCCGTCGGCGGCCACGGCCTCGTCGCGCTCGACTGGCACTCCGGCAACCGCTCGGTCCTCGTCGACCACGAGCTGTCCGGCCTCGTCGTCGGCACCACCCTCACCACGCGCACCGAGGAGGTCTACCGGGCGCTGCTCGAGGCCACCGCGTTCGGCACCCGCAAGATCGTCGAGACGTTCGGCGCTTCGGGCGTGCCCGTCACCGAGTTCATCGTCGCGGGCGGCCTGTTGAAGAACGCGTTCCTCATGCAGGCGTACAGCGACATCCTGCGACTCCCCATCTCGGTCATCACGAGCGAGCAGGGTCCGGCGCTCGGATCCGCCATCCACGCCGCCGTCGCCGCGGGCGCGTACCCCGACGTGCGCGTCGCGGGCGACGCGATGGGCAAGGTCGAGCGCGGGAAGTACCAGCCGGACGAGGAGCGCGCGCTCGCTTACGACCGTCTCTACGAGGAGTACTCCACGCTCCACGACTACTTCGGTCGCGGCGCCAACGACGTCATGAAGCGGCTCAAGTCGCTCAAGAGGGAGGCCCGCGCGTGAGCACCTACGCACCCGAGATCGAGGTCGCGGTCGCCCGCGTCCGCTCCGAGGTCTCCCGCCTGCACGCCGAGCTCGTGCGCTACGGCCTCGTGGTCTGGACCGGCGGCAACGTCTCCGGCCGCGTCCCCGGCGCCGACCTCTTCGTCATCAAGCCCTCGGGCGTCAGCTACGACGACCTCAGCCCCGAGAACATGATCCTCTGCGACCTCGACGGCAACGTGATCCCGGACACCCCCGGCTCGCGCAACGCCCCGTCGAGCGACACGGCGGCGCACGCGTACGTCTACCGCAACATGCCCGAGGTGGGCGGCGTGGTCCACACGCACTCCACCTACGCGGTGGCGTGGGCGGCCCGGCGCGAGCCCATCCCGTGCGTCATCACCGCGATGGCGGACGAGTTCGGCGGCGAGATCCCCGTCGGCCCGTTCGCGATCATCGGCGACGACTCGATCGGCCGCGGCATCGTGGAGACGCTCACCGGCCACCGCTCGCGCGCCGTGCTCATGGCGGGCCACGGCCCGTTCACCATCGGCAAGGACGCGAAGGACGCCGTGAAGGCGGCCGTCATGGTCGAGGACGTGGCGCGCACCGTGCACATCTCGCGCCAGCTGGGCGAGCCCGCGCCGCTCCCCGCCGACGCCGTTGACGCCCTGTTCGACCGCTACCAGAACGTCTACGGACAAGCACCCCAAGGAGCCCTGAAGTGAGCCGCATCACCACCTCCCTCGACCACTACGAGGTCTGGTTCCTCACCGGCAGCCAGAACCTCTACGGCGAGGAGACGCTCCAGCAGGTCGCCGAGCAGTCTCAGGAGATCGCCCGGCAGCTCGAGGAGGCGTCGGACATCCCCGTCCGCGTCGTCTGGAAGCCCGTCCTCAAGGACTCCGACAGCATCCGCCGCATGGCCCTCGAGGCCAACGCGAGCGATCGCACCATCGGCCTCATCGCGTGGATGCACACGTTCAGCCCGGCGAAGATGTGGATCCAGGGCCTCGACGCCCTGCAGAAGCCCTTCCTCCACCTGCACACGCAGGCCAACGTCGCGTTGCCGTGGAGCAGCATCGACATGGACTTCATGAACCTCAACCAGGCCGCGCACGGCGACCGGGAGTTCGGCTACATCCAGTCGCGCCTCGGCGTCGTCCGCAAGACGGTCGTCGGGCACGTCAGCACCGAGTCGGTGCGCGACAGCATCGGCACGTGGATGCGCGCCGCCGCCGGCTGGGCCGCCGTCCACGAGCTCAAGGTCGCCCGCTTCGGCGACAACATGCGCAACGTCGCCGTCACCGAGGGTGACAAGACGGAGGCCGAGCTCAAGTTCGGCGTCTCCGTGAACACGTGGGGCGTCAACGACCTCGTCGAGCGGGTCGACGCCGCGACCGACGCCGAGATCGACGCGCTGGTCGACGAGTACGAGCGCCTCTACGACATCGCCCCCGAGCTGCAGCGCGGCGGGGAGCGCCACGAGTCGCTCCGCTACGGCGCGGCCATCGAGGTTGGGCTCCGTTCGTTCCTCGAGGAGGGCGGCTTCGGCGCGTTCACCACGAGCTTCGAGGACCTCGGCGGCCTCCGCCAGCTCCCCGGCCTCGCCGTCCAGCGCCTCATGGCCGAGGGCTACGGCTTCGGCGCCGAGGGCGACTGGAAGACGGCGGTGCTGATCCGCGCGGCGAAGGTCATGGGCTCAGGCCTCCCCGGGGGCGCGAGCCTCATGGAGGACTACACGTACCACCTCGTCCCCGGCGAGGAGAAGATCCTGGGCGCCCACATGCTCGAGATATGCCCCACGCTCACGACCGGCCGACCGAGCCTCGAGATCCACCCGCTCGGCATCGGGGGACGCGAGGACCCGGTGCGCCTCGTCTTCGACACCGACCCCGGCCCCGCCGTCGTCGTCGCCATGAGCGACATGCGCGAGCGGTTCCGCATCGTCGCGAACGTCGTGGAGGTCGTGCCGCTCGACGAGCCGCTCCCGAACCTGCCCGTCGCCCGCGCCGTGTGGAAGCCCGCGCCGGACCTCGCGACGAGCGCAGCGGCCTGGCTCACGGCCGGCGCCGCCCACCACACGGTCATGAGCACGCAGGTCGGCGTCGAGGTCTTCGAGGACTTCGCCGAGATCGCGCGCACCGAGCTCCTCGTCATCGACGAGGACACGACTCTCAAGGGTTTCACCAAGGAAGTCCGCTGGAACCAGGCGTACCACCGCCTGGCCCAGGGCCTGTAACACCCACACCAGGGGTGCGGATCCGGCGCAGATGCCGACCGCGCCTCACAGCAGCAGTACGAAAGGACACGACCGTGAAGATGAAGAAGGTACTCGTCGGCATCGCCGCCACGAGCATCGCCCTCTCCCTCGCCGCATGCTCCGGCGGCGGCGGCGGCAGCGCCGGCGGCACCGAGGACAACAAGGGCGCCCTCGTCGGCGTCGCCATGCCCACCAAGACGAGCGAGCGCTGGGTCGACGACGGCAACAACGTCAACGACCAGCTCACCAAGCTCGGCTACAAGGTCGACCTGCAGTACGCCAACGATAAGGTGCAGGACCAGATCTCGCAGATCGAGACGATGCTCAACAAGGGCGCCAAGGCGCTCATCGTCGCGTCGATCGACGGCACCGCGCTGACCCAGGTCCTCAAGACCGCGGCCGACGACGGCGTCAAGGTCATCGCGTACGACCGCCTGATCAACGGGACCGAGGACGTCGACTACTACACGACGTTCGACAACCAGCAGGTCGGCGTGCTCCAGGGCAACTCGCTCCTGCAGGGCCTCGGTCTCGTGGACGCCGACGGCAAGGCCACCGGCAGCACCGAGAAGAAGACCATCGAGGTCTTCGCCGGCAGCCCGGACGACAACAACGCGACGTTCTTCTACGACGGCGCGATGAGCGTCCTCAAGCCGTTCCTGGACTCCGGTCAGGTCACCATCGGCTCGGGCCAGTCCGAGTTCAGCCAGGTCGCGATCCAGCAGTGGAAGCAGGAGGGCGCCCAGGCCCGCATGGAGAACCTGCTCTCGGGCTCGTACCCCGGCGGCGCCAAGCCGGACGGCGTGCTCTCGCCGTACGACGGCCTGTCGCGCGGCATCATCCAGGCCCTGACCTCGGCCGGCGTCGCCAGCGACGCCATGCCGATCATCACCGGCCAGGACGGCGAGAAGGCGTCCGACAAGCTCATCCTCGACGGCGTCCAGTACTCGACGATCTTCAAGGACACGCGCCTGCTCGGCAAGGAGGCCGTCACGATGGTCGACGACCTGCTCACCGGCGGCACCCCGGACGCTCCCGACACCTACAACAACAAGGTCAAGGGCGTCCCGACCAAGCAGTTCGCCCCCGTCACCGTGACGAAGGACAACCTCGTCGAGGTCATCGTGGACAGCGGCTACTACACGCAGGACGAGATCGACAAGGGCGAGTAACCCTCACCCGCACCGCCTCAGGCGGCGCACCCGGCCGGTCGACGCATGCGTCGACCGGCCTCCACCGGGTCGGGCCGGCCGTGCACCACGGCCGGCCCGGCTGCGGGTGGCGATCGACCGCCGCCCGCAGCACCACCGCCGGGAACCCGGCACCACCATCCACACAAGTGAGGCAGGCCATGGCCAACCACATTCTCGAGATGCGCGGCATCACCAAGACGTTCCCCGGCGTCAAGGCGCTGCAGGACGTCACTCTCGAGGTCACGCGCGGCACGTGCCACGCGATCTGCGGCGAGAACGGCGCGGGCAAGTCGACCCTGATGAAGGTCCTGTCCGGCGTCTACCCGGCGGGCTCCTACGACGGCGACATCGTCCTCGAGAACGACGTCGTCAAGTTCTCCAGCATCCGCGACAGCGAGAAGTCGGGCGTGGTAATCATCCACCAGGAGCTCGCGCTGAGCCCCTTCCTCTCCATCGCGGAGAACATCTTCCTCGGCAACGAGATCTCCAAGGGCGGCTTCATCGACTGGAACTCCACCAACGTGGAGGCCGCGAAGCTCCTCGCCCGCGTCGGGCTGAGCGACAACCCGGCCACCAAGATCGCCGACATCGGCGTCGGCAAGCAGCAGCTCGTGGAGATCGCGAAGGCCCTCTCCAAGGAGGTGAAGCTCCTTATCCTCGACGAGCCCACGGCGGCGCTGAACGACGAGGACTCCGCCCATCTGCTCGACCTGATCAAGCACCTCAAGGGCCAGGGCATCACGAGCATCATCATCAGCCACAAGCTGAACGAGATCAAGGCGATCGCCGACGCGGTGACGATCATCCGCGACGGCAAGACCATCGAGACCCTCGACCTCGAGCGCGACTCCATCAGCGAGGAGCGCATCATCAAGGGCATGGTCGGCCGCGACCTGCAGAGCCGCTACCCCGACCGCACGCCGGACATCGGCGACGAGGTCCTCCGCATCGAGGACTGGACGGTCCACCACCCGCAGGAGCACTCCCGCGTCATCGTCGACCACGCCAACCTCAACGTCCGCGCGGGCGAGGTCGTCGGCATCGCCGGCCTCATGGGCGCCGGTCGCACCGAGCTCGCGATGAGCGTCTTCGGCCGCTCCTACGGCGCGAACATCTCCGGCAAGCTCTACAAGCGCGGCAAGGAGATCCAGGCCAAGACGGTCGGTGAGGCCATCAAGAACGGCCTCGCCTACGCCACGGAGGACCGCAAGCACTACGGCCTGAACCTCATCGACGACATCAAGCGCAACATCTCCGGCGCCGCGCTCGAGAAGCTCGCGAAGGCCGGCTGGGTCGACGCGAACCAGGAGTACGTGGTGGCCGACGGCTACCGCAAGTCGATGAACATCAAGGCCCCGAGCGTGGGCGCCATCACCGGCAAGCTCTCCGGCGGCAACCAGCAGAAGGTCGTCCTCTCGAAGTGGATGTTCTCCGACCCGGACGTGCTGATCCTCGACGAGCCCACCCGCGGCATCGACGTCGGCGCCAAGTACGAGATCTACACGATCATCAACGCGCTCGCCGCCCAGGGGAAGGCGATCATCGTCATCTCCAGCGAGCTGCCCGAGCTCCTCGGCATCTGCGACCGGATCTACGCCCTCTCCGCCGGGCGGATCACGGGCCAGCTGCCGATCGCCGAGGCGACCCCCGAGAGCCTCATGTCCTACATGACCAAGGAAAAGGAATAGTCACCATGTCCAGTCTCAGCAGTGTGGCGGGTTTCCTCGTCAGTCGCCTCAGGCAGATCGGCATCTTCATCGCGCTGATCGCGATCGTGGTGCTGTTCCAGATCCTCACCGACGGGACGCTCCTCGAGCCCCGCAACGTCACGAGCATCGTCGTCCAGAACGCCTACATCCTGATCCTCGCCATCGGCATGGTGATGATCATCATCGCCGGCCACATCGACCTGTCGGTCGGCTCCGTGGTGGCCCTCATCGGCGCCGTCTCGGGTGTGTTCGCCGTGAGCTGGGGCTGGCCGTGGTGGGCGTCCATCATCGCGAGCCTCGTCATCGGCGGCCTCATCGGCGCCTGGCAGGGCTTCTGGGTGGCGTACGTCGGCATCCCCGCGTTCATCGTGACCCTCGCCGGCATGCTCACGTTCCGCGGCCTCGCGCAGATCGTCCTGCAGAACCGCCCCATCACGCCCTTCCCGGACGAGTACGTCTCGGTCGGCGCGGGCTTCCTGCCGGACCCCTCGGGCGGTAACTCCTACCTGGAGTGGGTCACCGTCACGCTGGGCGTCCTGGCCGCGATCTTCCTGGTCGCGCAGCAGCTCCGCGAGCGTCGCGCCCGCGTCAAGCTCAACCTCGAGGACGAGCCCTTCGCCTGGTTCATCACGAAGCTCGCCACCATCGCGATCCTCGTGCTCGGCATCACGTACCTGCTCGCGAGCTACCAGGGCACGCCGATCGTGCTGCTCATCCTCGCGGTCCTCGTCCTCGTCTACACGGCGGTGATGAACCGCAGCATCTTCGGCCGCCACATCTACGCCCGAGGCGGCAACCTCAACGCGGCGCAGCTGTCCGGCATCAACACGAAGCGCGTGGACTTCCTGCTCTTCGTGAACATGGGCTTCCTGGCCGCGCTCGCCGGCATCGCCTTCACCGCGCGCAGCAACTCGGCGCTCCCGTCTGCCGGCAACGGCTTCGAGCTCGACGCGATCGCCGCGGTGTTCATCGGCGGCGCGGCCGTCACCGGCGGCATCGGCACCGTGACCGGCGCCATGATCGGTGGTCTGATCATGGGCGTGCTCAACAACGGCATGTCGCTGCTCGGCCTCGGCACGGAGTACCAGCAGCTCATCAAGGGCCTCGTGCTCCTGCTGGCGGTCGCGTTCGACGTGTTCAACAAGAGCCGCGGATCCAAGTCCGCGACCTGATCCACCCGCGTCACCCGCGCTGACGCGCACCGAGGGGCCCGGCATCCGCATGGATGCAGGGCCCCTTCGTCGTAAAGGATCGCAGTCGGCGTGGAGCTGTGGATAGGTGTCTGCCGCGCGGCCTCGAGTTCCAGCGGTGCATGTCTCTGACGAGGTACCCAGTTGCAGCCCTAGCGTGTCGACACTGATCCCCTCTGGAGGAACGATGTCCCTGCCGAAATCCGCTCGAAACTCTGCCCACCGCCACCGAGCGGCCAAATGGCTGACTGGCCTGACAGCAGTGATATTCGTCGTCGCGGGGGCCAGCCCGGCTAGTGCCAGCTCCATGAGCTTCCACGGAGGCCCAAGCGACGCCAGTGTCGTGACTCAGGGTTTGCCAAATGCGGCCGAACACGCGGTGGACGATGTTCAATCGGCTCGCGCTCTGGCGGAATTCCGGGCGGGGAACATCGTTCCTCGATTCGAGCAAGAGAACGGCGCCCGCTATGAGGTCTACGCCCTGCCGGAAGGGGCGACATTCGCCTTCCGGGTGGACGCTGCCAGCGGCGATCCGGTGTCTGGTTCCCTCATCGGCGGCGGGTATGGGGACCAAGGGCTCTTCATCAGCCTCAACTCGACTGATCAGGGCGCCATCGCGGCCGGGGCGGGCTATGCGGTGGGAGCGGCGCTATGCGCTTTGCCTGGCGTCGGTCAGGCGGCATGCGTCGTTGTCGGGTCCGTTATCGCTGCCGCTACCTATTACATCGGCGCGAATGGGGTGTGCGGCGGTGGCAGAGAGCTGCGCATCTACCTGCAGCTGCTGGGCTACCCCGAGTGCCAGTAGGACGAGCGTACCTAGGGCTGTGCACAGCACAGATCGCGTCGGGCTCAACACCCTAGTGTGAAGTCTACTTCACCTAGAGGGGGTTTCCGTCATGAAGCAGAGCACCATAGTCACCGCTCTCGTCTGCGCCGTCGTGTTGGGCGTGGGTCTGTATGAAGCGACTCAGGGTCCAGGCGACATAGCCAGGGGGGTCATCGTGGCTGCAATCGCGTTTGCGGGGCCGGTGACGGCCATGGTCGTCAAAGGAAGGCGTGCCAGGTCTTCCCGGTCGGATAGGCCTGGCAGCGTGGAGATGGCACTCGCGCGGGATGTTCAAGCGACTGTCTTCCGAGATGTCGTCATCGCTCTCCCTGTGGCGTTTTTAGTGAGCGTGGTCATTCCAAAGCTCACGTCGGCGACGACGGTTTTCGGGATTCTACTCATCCTGTTGGTCGACTTCTGGCTGAGGTACGTTTTGGCCTTGAGGCGAGCCGTCCGTTCATGACAGTCGAGAATCAGATCCGCGAGCGACGCACGGCTCTGGGGCTCACCCAGCAGGGCCTCGCGGAGGAGGTCGGTGTCAGCAGACGCACGATTATCTCCATCGAACAGGGCAGACATGAGCCGACGCTTTCATTAGCATTTTCGCTTGCGCGCGTATTCGGCGCTTCCTTGGAAGAGCTTTTCTCGCTGGCTCGAGACGATTGATGCCCAAAGGTTTGCCCTTGGCGCGCTGTTCGGCGGTCTGGTGATGGGCTGACGAGGCGTTCGGCATGTTCGACAAGAGCCGCGGATCCAAGTCCGCGACCTGATCCACCCGCGCCACCCGCGCTGACGCGCAACGAGGGGCCCGGCATCCGCATGGATGCCGGGCCCTTCGGCGTGTGCAGCTCGAGGGGTGGGGGCCGGTCGCTCGCGCGCGCCCGGATCCGCGTAACGTCCACGCAGTCCGCCGCCGCGTCGAGTGCCGTGTCGCGCGGTCCATCCAGGAGAGGGGGAGCGCAGCATGCGGAGGTTCGTGATCCCCTGGGCTGCGGTCGGAGTGGGGGTGTCCGTGCTCGCCGCCGTCCTCGCCGTGCAGCACGGGCGCGACCCCGTCGCCGCCGTGGTGTCCGCGCTCGTGGTCCTCTCCAGCGGACCGATCGGCCTCGCCATCCGGCACCGTCGCGATGGCCGGTCCCGCGCGGCCGCGTCCGGCAGCGTGGAGCGGGCGATCGTCGCGTGCACCCAGGCGGCCGTCTTCCGCGACCTGTTGATCGCGATCCCGGCCGCCGCGCTGCTCCAGCTGCTGCGCCCCGGCCAGCCGCCGATCATGACGTCCCTGATGCTCATGGTCTTCGCGCTCGCCGACTACGGCTTCCGCTACGACGCGCGGCTGCGCGCCTGCCTCCAGCCGGGGCCGGGCACGAACGACCTCGGCGCGTATCGGGTCGCGGCCCGAATGGCGGCGGAGGACCTCGCGCGGGCGACCGGCGTGAGCGATCGCACGGTGGTCGCCATCGAGAACGGCCGCCACGAGCCCGGCGTGGTGCTCGCGCGAGCGATCGCGATCGAGCTCGGCGTCCCCGTCGCGCGGCTCTTCCCCGGCAGCATGTCGGGAGCATGACGGGGAGCGGACGGGACAGACGGAGGGCCCGGCATCCACGTGGATGCCGGGCCCTCCGGTCGTGCGGGTGCGGGCTCTAGGTGTACTGGGTCATGACGTTGGTGACACTCGGGCCGCGGGCGTGAGCCCGTGGCTTGAGTGGATTCGTTCAGTGTTGTAGTGCTCGATGAAGGGGTCAAGCGCGTCGGCGCGGT
>NZ_JAAVCB010000071.1:0-19095 GCF_014802555.1 Clavibacter sp.
AACGGGGCATTAGCGTGAGTCACGAAGACCTCCGGTGATGACGTGTGCTTGGTAACTCACATCGTCCCGGAGGTCTTCGCTATCCGCCCCAGCGTTCACAACCTCCCGAGGAACTACACCTAGCGCAGGAGCTTCTTGTAGAACTCCGCCGTGCGCTCGTAGCCCAGCCTCTTGTAGAACTCCCCGGCACGTCGAGTGCTCATGGTGATCTGTCCGACGCCGCGGTCACCGCAGAGCCGCTCGACCGCCCGCACGAGCGCAGAGCCCGTGCCGCCGCTCCGCGCATCTTTGTCGACGACGAGCTCCTCGAGGTGTGCACTGAGCCCGCCCGCGTAGAGGAGGCGGCTCACGACGAGGTACGCATACCCGACGACGGTGCCCGCCTCCTCTGCGACGAGCAGGACGTCGCGGCCGACGTCCTTGTTCGCGCGCAGGATGTGGGAGAAGGTGACGTCGAAGTCATCCCGGGTCGCCGGAGCGTTGATCATGTCGAGCTGCTGGCACAGGGCGAAGACCGCGTCCCCGTCGGATGCCTGCGCGTGCCGGATGTCGACCATGGGATCAGCGCGCGAAGTAGCCGCGGTAGTACTCGTAGGTCCACCCCACGAGCGCGATGATCGCGAGACCACCGCCGATGATCGCGATCCAGATGCCGACGGCGAGGCCGAGGAACACCGACGCGGCACCGGCCGCGAGGATCACGGGCCACCAGCTCCACGGGCTGAAGAAGCCGAGCTCCGGGTCGCCGTCGTCAACGTTGGCGTCGCTGCGGTCCTCCGGGAGCTCGCCGTTCTGCGCCGCGTAGAGGCGAGCCACGAAGAAGCCGATGAATGCCGCGAGGACACCCGACAGGGCGATGGCCAGAGTCCCGACCCACTCGACCGTGTTCTGGTCGATCAGGTGCCAGATCGTGTATGCGGCCGCCGCGATGGCGAAGAAGACCGCGAGGACGTAGAAGAGGTTCCTATTGGCGCGCACGTCACTTCACCTTGTCGCTGGAGATGTCGTAGGTCGCGGCATCGGGAGCGTCCTTCGCCGGACCGATTCCCACGGGGATGCCCGCCTCGGGGTGGTTGAGGTCGAAGGCTGGGGCCTCCGATCGGATCCGCGGGATGGACGTGAAGTTGTGCCGCGGCGGCGGGCAGGACGTGGCCCACTCGAGCGAGCGGCCGTAGCCCCACGGGTCGTTGACCGTGACGCGCGGCGCTGTGCGGGCGGTGATCCAGACGTTCAGGAAGAACGGGATCATCGACAGAGCGAGGATGCCGGCGCCGATCGTGGACAGCTGGTTCATCCACGTGAAGTCGTCCTCGGGCTGGTACGTCGCATACCGACGCGGCATGCCCATGACGCCCAGCCAGTGCTGGATGAGGAACGTCGTGTGGAAGCCGATGAACAGGAGCCAGAAGTGGACCTTGCCGAGGCGCTCGTTGAGCATCGTGCCCGTCCACTTGGGCCACCAGAAGTAGAAGCCGGAGAACATGGCGAACACGACGGTGCCGAAGACCACGTAGTGGAAGTGCGCCACGACGAAGTATGTGTCGGACACGTGGAAGTCGAGCGGGGGCGACGCCAGGATGACGCCCGTGAGGCCGCCGAACGTGAACGTGATGAGGAAGCCGATGGCCCAGAGCATGGGCGTCTCGAACGTCACCGATCCGCGCCACATGGTGCCGATCCAGTTGAAGATCTTCACGCCGGTCGGGACCGCGATGAGCATGGTCATGAGCGAGAAGAACGGCAGCAGGACGGATCCGGTGACGTACATGTGGTGCGCCCACACCGTGACCGACAGGGCCGCGATGGAGATGGTCGCGTACACGAGCGTCTTGTACCCGAAGATCGGCTTGCGGCTGAAGACCGGGAAGACCTCCGACACGATGCCGAAGAACGGCAGCGCGATGATGTAGACCTCGGGGTGCCCGAAAAACCAGAAGAGGTGCTGCCACAGGATGGCACCGCCGTTTGCCGGGTCGTAGATGTGCGCGTCGAAGATGCGGTCGGCGCCGAGTCCGAAGAGCGCGGCGGCCAGGACCGGGAACGCCATCAGCACGAGGATCGACGTCACGAGGATGTTCCACGTGAAGATCGGCATGCGGAACATGGTCATGCCGGGGGCGCGCATCGTGATGATCGTCGTCACGAAGTTGACCGCGCCGAGGATGGTGCCGAAACCGCTGAGCGCCAGGCCCATCACCCAGAGATTGCCTCCCAACCCTGGCGAGAACGTCGTGCTCGACAGGGGCGCGTAGGCAAACCATCCGAAGGAGGCCGCACCAGCGGGCGTGAGGAATCCGGCGACCGCGATGAGGGATCCGAAGTTGAACAGCCAGTACGCGAACGCGTTGAGACGCGGGAACGCGACGTCGGGAGCACCGATCTGCAGCGGCATGAGCACGTTGGCGAAGCCGGCGAACAGCGGCGTCGCGAACATCAGCAGCATGATCGTGCCGTGCATCGTGAAGAGCTGGTTGTACTGCTCCTTGGTCTCCACCACGTGCAGGCCCGGCTCGAAGAGCTGGGCGCGGATGACGAGCGCCATCACGCCGCCGAGGCAGAAGTAGAGGAACGACGTGATCAGGTAGAGGTACCCGATGGTCTTGTGGTCAGTGGACGTGATCCAGTTGACGACGACGTTGCCACGCCGTTCGGCCTTGCCGGAGTCCTGGAGGACCTTCGCCTGACCCGCGGGGATCGCGGTGGGACGGTTGAGTGTCGATGTCACGGTGTGTGCGCCCTACTTCTCGGCCGACTCGGTGGTGGCCGGCACGTCGGTGCCGGGGAGGTTCTGCAGGCGGTCGTAGTCCTTGCCGAGGTCTCCCGCGAACCCGGCCGCCTTCTGCTTCTCGATGTAGGCGTTGTACTCGTCGACGGAGACGACCTTGACCTGGAACAGCATGAGGGAGTGGTACTCGCCGCAGAGCTCGGCGCACTTGCCCATGTACGTCCCCTCCTTCTCCGGGATGAACGTCATGTAGTTCGTCTTGCCGGAGATGAGGTCCTTCTTGTAGAGGAAGTCCACCACCCAGAAGGAGTGCAGCGTGTCACGCGTGTTGAGCTCGAGCTCGACCTTGGTGTTGACCGGCAGGTAGAGCGTGGGGAGCTTGTCCTTGTCGATGGAGCCCTGCGGGCCGTTGGGGTCGTCGACGGCCTGGACGCCCTGCTCGTACGCGCCGCCCTCGATGGGCTGGCCCGCCTCGGTCTCGCCGCCGAGGTAGTTGAAGTCCCAGGCCCACTGCTTGCCGAAGACCTGGACCTTGACCTCGGGCTTGTCGAACCGCGCCTCGATGGCGGCCTGGTCCTTGGCCGTGAAGGCGAAGAAGCCGAGGACGAGGATCAGCGGCACGATCGTGTAGAAGATCTCGATCGGCATGTTGTAGCGCATCTGCACGGGAAGGCCCGTCTGGCCCTTGCGGCGGCGGTACACGACCGCGGCCCAGATGGTGAGGCCCCAGGTGAGGACTCCCACGGCGAGGAGGACGATCCAGGCGGTGACCCAGAGGCCGATGACCGAGTCGACGTGGTTGGTCGTGCCCGGCTCCGTCGGCAGGAAGCCCTGGAGCTGCTGCTGCGTGCACCCCGCGAGGAGTATCGAGATGCCCAGGGCGACGGGGATCGTCAGCCAACGTTGACGGCGAGTGAAGCGCACGTGCAGACCCTTCGAAGAACCGGATGTGACGGGTTCCACATTACGCGACAGGGAGCCGCCCGATGGACGACTCCCTGCCCGAGGCCCGGGTTTCCGGGCTCAGATCCGCTTACCGTTCCGTGTGTCAGTGGAACGAGTCACCGCAGGCGCACGAGCCGCCCGCGTTCGGGTTGTCGATGGTGAAGCCCTGCTTCTGGATGGTGTCCTCGAAGTCGATCGTGGCGCCGTCGAGGTACGGCACGCTCATCTTGTCGACGATGACCTCGACGCCGTCGAAGTCGACCGTGGCGTCGCCGTCGAGCTCGCGCTCGTCGAAGTAAAGCTGGTAGATGAGGCCGGAGCAGCCGCCGGGCTGGACGGCGACGCGGAGGCGGAGGTCCTCGCGGCCCTCCTGCTGGAGCAGGCTCTTGACCTTGCTCGCCGCGGTGTCCGTGAGTCCGACGCGGTGGGCCGCCTCGGCGGTCTCGGTCAGCGTGGTGTCGGTCATGAGCACTCCTCGGGTGGTGGCGTATGCGGTCGGGCGACTCCGGTGGAGTCTACGTCGTGCAACCACGGGAGTCACCCGGGTGTTCCCGCCGGCCTGCCCGATCCGTCCTGCGTCCGGCGGGGCTGTCCGCGACCGTCAGCCGCGGCGGGCGATGCGCGAGAGCAGCACGGCCTCGCTGAGGATCGCCCGCTTGAGCACGCCGAGGTGCTGCGACTCGTTCGGGCTGTGCGCGCGGGTGTCGGGGTCCTCCACGCCGGTGACGAGGATCTGCGCGGAGGGGAAGGCCTGCACGAGGTCGGCGATGAACGGGATGGATCCGCCGATCCCGGCCTGGACGGGCGCGCGGCCCCAGCCGGCGGTCATCGCCGCCGTGGCCTCGGCCATCGCCCAGCCGGTCGTGTCGACGAGGAAGGGATCGCCCTGGTCGACGTCGCTGATCTCCACATGCGCGCCGAAGGGACGGTGCGCCTCGACGTGCGCCTCGAGGGCGCGGTACGCGTCCGCGGCCGTCTGCCCCGGGGCGATCCGCGCGCTGATGCGGACCGACACCTCGGGGAGGAGCGTGTTGCTCGCGTTGGCGACCGACGGGGCGTCGATGCCCGTGACCGTGATGGCGGGCTGCGCCCACAGGCGCGTGAGGATCGGGCCGGTGCCGATCGGCGAGACGCCGGGCAGGAGCGCCGCCTCCTCGGCCAGGCGGGCGTCGTCGTAGGCGGGCGTCGCCATCTCCGTGGAGGCGAGACCCGCGACGGCGACGGAGCCGTCGGCGTCCCAGAGCGAGTCGAGGAGGCGGACGGCCGCCATCATCGCGTCGGGAACGGCGCCGCCGAACATGCCCGAGTGCGAGGCGAGGTCGAGCGTGCGCACCGTGAGGCGGAACGTGACGTTGCCGCGGAGGGCGATGGTGATGGAGGGGGTGTCCACATCCCAGTTGTCGCTGTCGGCGACGACGATGACGTCCGCGGCCAGGGCATCGTGGTGCGTCGCGAGGAAGTCGGAGAAGGAGCGGGATCCCGCTTCCTCCTCCCCCTCGATGAAGACGGCGAGGCCGAGGTCGAGGTCGTCGCCCTCCGCCTCGACGAGCGCGCGGATGGCCGCGACGTGCGTCATGATGCCGGCCTTGTCGTCGGACGCGCCCCGCCCGTGCAGGCGGTCGCCGCGCAGGGTGGGCTCGAAGGGCAGGGTCTCCCAATGCTCGTCCGCTCCGGGGGGCTGCACGTCGTGGTGCGCGTAGAGGAGGACGGTGGGCTTGCCGTTCCGTGCGGCGCGCGTCGCGAGCACCGCGGGCTGGCCCGCGTCGCCCGAGGGGGTCGTCGCCCGGTGGACGGAGACGTCGTCGAAGACGCCGAGCCCGGCGAGGAGGCCGGCGACGGCATCGGCGCTGGCGACGACATGCGTGGGATCGAAGGCCGGCCAGGACACGGAGGGGATGCGCACGAGCGCCGAGAGGTCGGCGATCGTGGTGGGCAGCCCGCCCGCGACGGCGGCGGCGAGCCGGTCGACGACCTCCTGGTCCGGTGCGGTCACGGCGTCTGCGGAGGTGTCGGGAGGCGTCATGCAGGTAATCTTAGATTCACTCCAGGCAAGGACGAGAGACGTGGCGAAGCAGCAGACCCCCGCAGAGACCCCCTCCGAGACGAGCGCCACGGCGGCCGTCGACGGTCGCACGGCCGACGGGAAGAAGGGCCCCACCCCGACCCGTCGGGAGCGCGAGGCCGCGAACCTCCGCCCGCTCGTGCCGCAGGATCGCAAGCTGGCGGCGCAGCAGGCGAAGGAGAAGGCGCGCGAGGCTCGCGCCCGGGCCAACGCCGGGATGGCCGCCGGCGACGAGCGCTACCTGCCCGTCCGCGACAAGGGCCCGCAGAAGCGCTACGCCCGCGACATCGTGGACGCGCGCTGGAGCGTAGGCGAGTTCCTGCTGCCCGTGATGGGCGTCGTCGTGGTGCTGACCTTCGTCGTGCCGAGCCTCTCGGCCATCCCGCTGCTGTCGATCTACGTGTTCGTCATCGCGGCGATCATCGACGCGTACCTCACCGGGCGCCGCGTGCGGGCCGCCATCACCGCGCGCGTCGGCGCCGACCGGGTCGAGCGCGGGATCCGCTGGTACACGGGCATGCGCACCATCCAGATGCGCCCGATGCGCCTGCCCAAGCCGCAGGTGAAGCGGCGTGAGAAGGTCACCTTCAGCTGATCGCCTACACGCACCGGCGGTGCGCGCGCTTCAGCGCGGGCGACGGATCCGGGCGAGACCGGCGTTGATCGACCGTGCCCAGAGCGGGCCGCGGTAGAGGAATGCCGTGTAGCCCTGCACGAGCGTCGCGCCCGCATCGAGACGCGACTGCACGTCGTCGGCGGTGTCGACTCCGCCGACGGAGATGATGCACGCGTCGGAGGGCAGCACCCGGCGCAGGATCCGGAGCACCTCGAGCGCGCGCGGGGCCAGCGGCGCACCGGACAGCCCGCCCGCGCCGGCGGCCTCGACGACCGCGGCGTCGGTGCGCAGATCAGCGCGGGACAGCGTGGTGTTCGTGGCGATCACGCCCGCGAGGCCCAGCTCCGTCGCGAGCTCGGCGATCCGCTCCACCTCCGCGTCCTGCAGGTCGGGCGCGATCTTGACGAGGACGGGCACACCGTCCGCCGCGTCGCGGATGCTCGTGAGCAGCGGTCGCAGCAGGTCGATCTCCTGCAGGCCGCGGAGACCCGGCGTGTTGGGCGAGCTGACGTTGACCGCGAGGTAGTCGGCCACGGGGGCGACCAGGCGGGTCGTCCGCACGTAGTCGGCCACGGCGTCCTCGACCGCGACCACCCGGGTCTTGCCGATGTTGACGCCGATCACGGGCCGGTCCCGACGGGTCCGCAGGCGACGGAGCCGGTCGGCGAGGGCCGCGGCTCCCCCGTTGTTGAAGCCCATGCGGTTGATGACGGCGCGATCCTCGATCAGGCGGAACAGGCGAGGTCGCGGGTTGCCCGGCTGCGCCTCGGCGGTGACCGTGCCGACCTCCACGTGGCCGAAGCCGAGCTGGCCGAGGCCGAGGACGGCCCGCGCGTCCTTGTCGAAGCCGGCGGCGACGCCGAACGGGGACGGGAAGCGGAGGCCGAGGGTGTCGACCGCGAGCGACGGATCGGGTGCCGTCAGCCGCCGGGCGATCCAGCCGAGGCCGGACGGCGGGAGGAGGGAGATGGCCGTGGACGCGAGGTGGTGGGCGTCCTCCGGGTCCATGCGCGACAGGACCGTGCGGAAGAGGAGGGGATACATCGGCACCAGGCTAGCGCCTGCGAAGGCGCCGTCCTGCAGGACGGACGGACGTCCCGCGGCGGGTCAGAGCGCGTCGGCGTCGGGCGTCGCGGCGTGCGCGACGCGGAGCTGCGCGATGGCGGCCTCGAAGTCGTCGAGCGAGTCGAAGCCCTGGTACACGCTGGCGAAGCGGAGGTACGCGACCTCGTCGAGCTCGCGGAGCGGCGGGAGGATCGACAGGCCGATGTCGTTCGCCTCGATCTGCGACGCGCCGGTGGCCCGGATCGCCTCCTCGACGCGCTGCGCGAGGACCGCGAGATCCGTGTCGGTGACGGGACGCCCCTGGCAGGCCTTTCGGACGCCCGTGACGATCTTCTCCCGGCTGAAGGGCTCGACGACGCCGTTGCGCTTGATCACGCTGAGGCTCGCGGTCTCGGTGGTGCTGAAGCGGCGGCCGCACTCCGGGCACTGCCGGCGCCGGCGGATCGACAGGCCGTCGTCGCTCGTGCGGGAGTCGACGACGCGGGAGTCGGGGTGGCGGCAGAAGGGGCAGAACATCGTGTGGCCAGGATACGTCAGCGTGTCAGGCGCGCGGTCACCGCGTCGCCGTGCGCGGGCAGGTCCTCGGCCCGGCTGAGCGCGACGATCATCGGCTCGGCGTCGCGCAGCGCGTCGGCGTCGTAGCGCACGACCTGCTGCGGGCGGAGGAACGTGTACGCGCCGAGGCCGGAGCCGAAGCGGGCCTGGCCGCCCGTGGGGAGCACGTGGTTCGACCCGGCGAGGTAGTCGCCGAGGCTCACGGGCGAGTGCGGCCCGAGGAAGATCGCGCCGGCACTGTGCAGGTGCGCGAGGAGGGCGTCGGGGTCGGCCGTCTGGACGGAGAGGTGCTCGGGGCCGTACGCGTCGCTGTAGCGGGCCGCCGTCGCGAGGTCGTCGACCACGAGGATGGCCGACTGCGGTCCGGTGAGCGCCTGGCCGACGCGGGCCGCGTGCTCCGTGGTCGCGGCCAGCGCCTCCACCTCGGCGTCGACCGCGCGCGCGAGCTCGGGCGAGTCGGTGACGAGGACGGACGCCGCCATCTCGTCGTGCTCGGCCTGGCTGACGAGGTCGGCGGCCACGAGGCGGGCGTCGGCGTGCGCGTCGGCGATCACGAGGATCTCGGTCGTGCCCGCCTCGGAGTCGATGCCCGTCACGCCGCGGACGACGCGCTTCGCCGCGGCGACGTAGATGTTGCCGGGCCCGGTGACGACGTCGACCGGCTCGAGGCCGAGGTCCGGCACGCCGTGCGCGAACGCGCCGATGGCCCCCGCGCCGCCCATCGCGTAGACCTCGTCGACGCCGAGGAGGCCGGCAGCGCCGAGGATGACGGGGTGCACCGATCCGCCGTGCGCGGCCTGCGCAGGCGACGCGAGCGCGATGCTGGCCACTCCCGCGACCTGCGCGGCGACGACGTTCATCACGACGCTCGACGGGTAGACGGCCTTGCCGCCCGGCACGTAGAGGCCCACGCGGCGGACGGGCTGCCAGCGCTGGACGATGGTGCCGCCGCGCACGACCGTGGTGGTCGTCTCGGGCGGGACCTGCGCCGCGGAGCCGACGCGCACGCGGCGGATCGCCTCCTCGAGGGCGGCGCGGACGGCCGGGTCGAGGCCTTCGACCGCGTCGGCGATGGCCTCGGCGGGGACCCGCAGGGACTCCGGGCGGACCCGGTCGAGCCGCTCCGCCTGGTCGAGCAGGGCGGCGCTCCCCCGCGTGCGCACGTCCTCGACGAGCTCGCGCGCCACGTCGAGCGCGACGGCGACGTCCGTGACCGGACGCGGGAGGAGGTCGAGCAGATCGGCGGTGCTGGGCGTGGTGCCGCGGAGGTCCTGGATGCGCATCATGACTCCGGAAGTCTACCGAGCGGGCGCCGGGCGGATCCGGCGGCTAGCGTCTCCAGGCATGGACGCGCACCCCGCCACCACGCTCGCCGAGGCCGACGGCCTCGCCGCCTTCCGAGCTGCGTTCCGGCGCCATGCCGCGGGCGTCGCGGTCGTCACGACGCACGACGCGCACGGCTCCCCCGTCGGGTTCACGGCGACGTCGCTCGCCTCCGTGTCGGCGGATCCGCCGCTCGCCAGCTTCAGCCTCGCGCGCACGGCGTCGAGCGCCGCCGCCATCACCGCGGCCGACCACGTCGCGATCCACGTGCTCGGCGCGCGCGACCGGCACCTCGCGGAGCGGCTCAGCGGCCCGGCGGCCGAGCGGTTCGCGGGAGACCACTGGTCCCCCGGTCCGCACGGCCTGCCCGTGCTGACGGGCGGGACGGCGCTCCTGGTCGCCCGGATCGTCGAGCGGGTGCACGTGCACGGCGCGATCGTCGTCATCGTGCGGATCGAGGACGGCGGCACGGGCGTGGACGACGAACCGCTCCTGTACCACGCGCGCCGCTACCTGCGGCCGGGCGCCGAGGCCTGAACGCCGGCTTGTCTGGCGCAGGCTTGTCTGGCGCCGGCCTCACTGGCGCCGGCTTCCCTGGCTCCGGCGTCCGGCGCGCCCGCGCCCGGGGACCCGAGCCCGCGGATCACCCCAGGCAGTTCGGCCCGAGCAGCGACTTGAGCTCGCCGTAGAGGTCCGCGCTCACCGTGACCGGGTACGGGATCTCGAACACCCGCCCGCTGTCGCCCTTCACGAGCTGGAGCCGCACCTCGGTGTCGCCCGAGTGGCGGATGAGCACGTCGTTGAGACCCATGACGGTCTCCGTGGTCGCCCGGTTCTCCGCGAGGCTGATGAGGAGGGGCCCGGAGCCGAGGCTCTGCCCGAGGTCGGGCTGGAACATCGAGAACGCGTGGATGTTCATGCCGTCGTCGCGCGTGGAGACCCGGCCGCGGATCACCACGACGGTGTCGCTCTGGAGGGCGGGCGCGAACTCCTGGTACGCCTTGCCCATGAACATGCAGGTGATCTCGCCGCCGAAGTCCTCGAGCTGCACCATGCCGTACTGGTTGCCCGAGTTCCGCGCGGTGCGGTGCTGGACGCTCGTGAGGAGCCCGGCCAGCGTGACCGTCTCCCCGTCCATCGACGCGTCCGTCGCCAGCAGCTCGGCGATGCCCGTCGAGGCGAGCTTCGCCAGCGGGATCTCGAGCCCCGCGAGCGGGTGGTCGGAGACGTAGAGGCCGAGCATCTCGCGCTCGAACGCGAGCTTGTCGCGCTTCGCCCACTCGGGCCGCTCGGGCACCTTGCGCGCGTGCTGCGGCTCGTCCCAGAGGCTGTCGAAGTCGAAGCCGACCTGCCCGTTCATGGCCGCGCGCTTGTCGCTGACGGAGGCGTCGATCATGCCCTCGTGCACCTCGAGCAGCGCCCGGCGGGTGTCGCCCAGCGAGTCGAACGCGCCGGCCTTGATGAGCGACTCGACCGTCCGCTTGTTGGCGACCGGCAGCGGGACCTTCTTGAGGAAGTCGTCGAACGACTCGAATGCGCCCTGCTCGGTGCGGGCGCCGCGGAGCGCCTCGACCACGTTCGCGCCGACGTTGCGCACAGCGCCCAGCCCGAAGCGGATGTCGGCCCCGGCCGCCGCGAAGAAGCCGATCGACTCGTTGACGTCCGGCGGGAGGACCTTGATCCCCATGCGGCGGCACTCGTTGAGGTACAGCGCCATCTTGTCCTTGGAGTCGCCGACGCTCGTGAGCAGCGCCGCCATGTACTCGGCCGGGTAATGGGCCTTGAGGTAGGCGGTCCAGTAGGAGACGACGCCGTACGCCGCGGAGTGCGCCTTGTTGAAGGCGTAGTCGGAGAACGGCAGCAGGATGTCCCAGAGCGCCTTCACCGCGGCCATCGAGTAGCCGTTGTCCTTCATGCCCTGCGAGAAGCCCTCGAACTGCTTGTCGAGCTCGGACTTCTTCTTCTTGCCCATCGCGCGCCGCAGGAGGTCGGCCTGCGCGAGCGTGAAGCCCGCGAGCTTCTGCGCCACCGACATGACCTGCTCCTGGTACACGATGAGGCCGTGCGTGGTGCCGAGCACCTCGCGCAGCGGCTCCTCGAGCTCCGGGTGGATCGGGGTGATCTCCTGCAGCCCGTTCTTCCGCAGCGCGTAGTTCGTGTGCGAGTTCGCGCCCATGGGGCCGGGGCGGTAGAGCGCGATGACGGCCGAGATGTCCTCGAAGTTGTCGGGCTTCATCATGCGCAGGAGCGAGCGCATGGGACCGCCGTCGAGCTGGAAGACGCCGAGGGTGTCGCCGCGGGCGAGCAGGTCGTACGCCCCCTGGTCGTCGAGGCCCAGGTCCTCGAGCACGAGCTTCTCGCCGCGGTTCGACTCGATGTTGTTGAGCGCGTCGTCGATGATCGTGAGGTTGCGCAGCCCCAGGAAGTCCATCTTGATGAGGCCGAGCGACTCGCACGCGGGGTAGTCGAACTGCGTGACGATCTGGCCGTCCTGCTCCCGCTTCATGATCGGGATGATGTCGATGAGCGGCTCGCTCGACATGATGACGCCGGCCGCGTGCACGCCCCACTGGCGCTTGAGGTTCTCGATCCCCTGCGCGGTCTCGAAGACCTTCTGCGCCTCCGGGTCCATCGCGAGCACCTCGCGGAAGTCGCCGGCCTCGCGGTAGCGCGGGTGCTCGGTGTCGAGGATGCCGGACAGCGGGATGTCCTTGCCCATGATCGCGGGCGGCATGGCCTTGGTGAGCTTGTCGCCCATGGAGAACGGGTAGCCGAGCACGCGGCTCGAGTCCTTCAGCGCCTGCTTCGCCTTGATGGTGCCGTACGTGACGATCTGCGCCACGCGCTCGTCGCCGTACTTGTCGGTCACGTAGCGGATGACCTCGCCGCGGCGACGGTCGTCGAAGTCGACGTCGAAGTCGGGCATGGAGACGCGGTCGGGGTTGAGGAACCGCTCGAACAGCAGGCCGTGCTCCAGCGGGTCGAGGTCGGTGATGCCCATGGCGTACGCGACCATCGAGCCGGCGCCGGATCCGCGGCCGGGGCCCACGCGGATCCCGTTCTCCTTCGACCAGTTGATGAAGTCCGCGACGACGAGGAAGTAGCCCGGGAATCCCATCTGCGCGATGACCCCGACCTCGTAGTCGGCACGCTTGCGCACGTCGTCGGAGAAGCCGCGCGGGTAGCGCCTGACGAGGCCGCGCTCGACCTCCTTGACGAACCAGGTCTGCTCGCTCTCGCCCTCGGGCACGGGGTAGCGCGGCATGTAGTTGGCGGACTCGTTGAACTGGACGTCGCACCGCTCGGCGATGAGGAGCGTGTTGTCGCACGCCTCCTCGTGGTCGCGGAAGAGGTGGCGCATCTGCTGCGCGGTCTTCAGGTAGAACTCGTCGGCGTCGAACTTGAAGCGGTTGGGGTCGTCGAGCGTCGTGCCGGACTGGACGCAGAGGAGCGCCGCGTGGCTCGTCGCGTCGTGCTCGTGCGTGTAGTGCAGGTCGTTGGTGGCGACGAGCGGGAGGCCGAGGTCCTTCGCCAGGCGGTGGAGGTCGGTCATGATGCGGCGCTCGATGCCGAGCCCGTGGTCCATGACCTCGCAGAAGTAGTTCTCGGCCCCGAAGATGTCGCGGAAGTCCGCGGCGGCCTTCACGGCCTCGTCGTACTGGCCGAGCCGGAGGCGCGTCTGCACCTCGCCGGACGGGCAGCCGGTGGTGGCGATGAGGCCCTTGGCGTAGGTACTGAGGAGCTCCCGGTCCATGCGGGGCTTGAAGTAGTAGCCCTCGAGCGAGGCGCGCGACGAGAGCCGGAACAGGTTGTGCATGCCCTCGGTCGTCTCGGCGAGCATCGTCAGGTGCGTGTACGCGCCGGATCCGGAGACGTCATCCTGGCCGCCATTGCCCCACCGGATGCGGGTGCGGTCGCCGCGGTGGGTGCCCGGTGTGATGTACGCCTCGGTGCCGATGATGGGCTTGACGCCCGCGGCCTTCGCCTGCTTCCAGAAGTCGAACGCGCCGAACACGTTGCCGTGGTCGGTGATCGCGACGGCCGGCATCCCCTGCTCGGCCGCTGCCTGCACGAGCGGGCCGACGCGGGCCGCCCCGTCGAGCATGGAGTACTCGCTGTGGACGTGGAGGTGGACGAACGAGTCGTTGCGGGGCACGGGTCTCTTCTACTGATCGGTCGGCGGTGCAGCAATCATAGGCAGGCTCCCGGAGGCGCTCCGGGCGTGTCGCGCGTCAGTCCTGCAGGACGTCCAGCGCGTGCTGCAGGTCGGCCGGGTAGGTGCTCGAGAACGACGCACGATCGCCCGTGGCGGGGTGCGTGATGTCGAGCCGCATCGCGTGCAGCCACTGCCGCTGGAGGCCGAGCTGGGCCGAGATGGTGGGGTCGGCGCCGTACATCGCGTCGCCCACGCAGGGGTGGCGCTGGGCGGCCATGTGCACGCGGATCTGGTGGGTGCGGCCCGTCTCCAGGTGCACCTCGAGCAGCGCCGCGCGCCGGAACGCCTCGAGCGTCTCGTAGTGCGTGACGGACGGCTTGCCGTCGGCGGTGACCGCGAACTTCCAGTCGCTGCGGGGGTGGCGGCCGATGGGCGCGTCGATGGTGCCCGCGAGCGGATCCGGATGACCCTGCACGACCGCGTGGTAGACCTTCTCGACCTCGCGGTCGTGGAACTGCCGCTTGAGCTCCGTGTAGGCGCGCTCGGTCTTGGCCACGACCATCAGGCCGCTGGTGCCCGCGTCCAGCCGGTGCACGATGCCCTGCCGCTCCTCCGCGCCGGATGTGCTCAGGCGGAAGCCGGCGGCGGCCAGCGCGCCGAGGACGGTGGGCCCGGTCCAGCCGACGCTCGGGTGGGCCGCGACGCCGACGGGCTTGTCGACGACGACGATGTCGTCGTCGTCGTGCACGATGCCGAGGTCGGGGACCGCGAGCGGCACGACCGACGGCTCCTGCCTCGGCTGCCAGCTGACGGCGAGCATGGATCCGCCGACGAGCCGGTCGGACTTGCCGGCCTCGCGCCCGTCCTGCGTGACGCCGCCGGCCTCCGCGACCTCGGCCGCGAAGCTGCGGGAGAAGCCGAGGAGCCGGGCGAGGCCCACGTCGACGCGCTGCCCGTCGAGTCCGTCGGGGACGGGCATGGTGCGGTGCTCCATCGGGTGACCTCTTCCGGTGCGATGCGGTGCTGGCGGTGCAGCGGTGACGGTGGCTGCGCGAACGACGACGGCGACGCGGGACCCCGTGGCTCGCTGGAGCCTGAGTCCCACGCCGCCGTCGGGCGTGCGGGTGGTGCGGTGCTAGTTGCCGAACGAGGCGGTGGCGGGCGCCTCGGTGGAACCGGCGGAGTCGAGCTCGCGGAGCTGGCCCTCGATGTAGCCCTTGAGCTTCGTGCGGTACTCGCGCTCGAACGTGCGGAGCTCGTCGATGCGGCCCTCGAGGACCTGGCGCTCCTTCTCCAAAATGGCGGTCTTCGAGCGCTGCTCGGCCTCGGCCTCGGCGGCGATGCGCGCGGCGGTGGCGTGCGCCTCGGCGACGAGCGCGTCGCGCTTCTCGATGCCCTCGCGGACGTGCTCCTCGTGGAGCTTGCGGGCGAGCTTGAGGAGGCTGCTGGTGCTGGAGGTCTCGTCGTCCTCGTCCGCGGCGGGGGCAGCGGCGGGCGCCTGGGCGACGACCGGGGCCGGCTCGGGCTCCGGCGTGGGCTCGGGCTCGACGACGACGGGGGCCTGCTCGACCGCGGCGGGCGCGGGGGTGTCGATGACCGTCGTCGCGGCCGGGGCGGCGTCGCCCGAGCCGAGGCGCTGGCGCAGCTCCTCGTTCTCCTGGTGGAGGCGTCGCAGCTCGACGACCACCTCGTCGAGGAAGTCGTCGACCTCGTCCTGGTCGTATCCCTCGCGGAACTTGGTCGGCTGGAAACGCTTGTTGACGACGTCTTCAGGAGTGAGAGCCATGGCCTGCCACCTCTTTTGTGCGTAGAGCGGGGTCCGCAGGTGCGGACGGGGATTCGGGACAACGTGCGACCCAACGTTATCAGCGGAACGCATCGCTCCGGGGACCCGCGCGCGGATCAGCGGACGCGGCGCCCGTGGGTCAGCGGATGAAGCCGCTGGCGACGTTGAACAGGATGATCGCCACGAGCATGGTGATCATCCAGCCGAAGTCGAGCGCGACCGGGCCGAGGCGCAGCGGCGGGATGAGCCGGCGGACGAGGCCGATGGGCGGATCCGTGACCGTGTACGAGGCCTCGGCGACGATGAGCATCGCACCGCGCGGACGCCACTGCCGGGACAGCGACTGGACCAGGTCGAGGACGAACCGGCCCCACATGCAGATGATGAACGCCAGGAGGGCGAACCACAGGACGGTGGCGATGATGGTGACGATGAGCACGGACAGAAGTATGGCGGGCGCCGATGGGAGGTCCCGTCGGCGCCCGCCATCTCGGGGGCGCGGTGGATCAGCGTCCGAAGAAGGAGGCCTCGACCTCGGCCTCGGTGGCCGACTGCTCGCCGGACACGGCGACGTGCGACGGCGACAGGAGGAAGACCTTGGCGGTCACGCGCTCGATCTTGCCGTAGAGGCCGATGGACAGGCCGCTGGCGAAGTCGATGAGGCGGCGCGCGTCGTCGTCCGTCATCTGCGAGAGGTTGATGATGACCGGCACGCCCTCGCGGAAGTTCTCGGCGATGACCTGCGCGTCCTTGTAGGCCTTGGGGTGGACGGTGAGGATCTCGTTCATTTCAGCCGGCGCCGCATTCCTTGTGGTGGTCGAGGGCTTGTGCAGGGGGGTGACGGGTGCGCGCTTGGCCTGCTGCTGGGGAGCGGGGACGGGCGTCGGGACGGCCTGCACAGGCGACTGCTGCTGCTGCGCGGGCTGCTGCCCCTGCTGGTAGTCGAGCTCCTCGTCGGCGAGTCCCAGGTACACCATGGTCTTGCGAAGTGGGTTGGCCATCATTCCTCTTTCCGTTTCGGCCTGACGAACCGGACCGCACTGTCGACATTAAGGGCCGCCGGGTCGCTTTCCCGTGATTGCCGAACCGATCCGAAGGTGTGTCGCGCCCTCGAGGAGCGCCTCGCGGAGGTCGCCGGACATGCCGGCGGAGATGGCGCGCGCGTCGGGCAGGATGCGGCGCACGTCGTCGGAGATGCCGCGCAGGCGCGCGAACGCGCGCCGGGGCTCGCCGTCGTCGGGGGCGACCGCCATGACGCCGAGGACGCGGATGCCGGGGGCGGCCGCCGCGTGCTCCGCGAGGGCCTCGGCCTCGGCGGGCGGGACGCCGCCGCGCCCCTCGTCGGCCGTGAGGTTGACCTGCAGGAACACGCGCGTCTCCTGCTCGTCGGAGGACAGGGCATCGATCAGGGAGGGGCGGTCGACGGAGTGGATCACCGAGGCGTAGCGCCTCACCTGCCTGGCCTTCTTGCCCTGGAGCTGGCCGACGAAGTGCCAGGCGACACCCGAGCCCTCGAGCTCCGCGGCCTTGCCCTGCGCCTCCTGGTGGCGGCTCTCGCCGAGGTCGCGGACGCCGAGGTCGACGAGGGCGCGGAGGAGGGAGACCGGCTGAAACTTGGTGACGACGATCGTCGTGACCTCGTCGGGTCGGCGGCCCGCGGCGCGGATCCCGTCGGCGACGTCCGCCTGCACGGACGCCCACCGCTCGGCGAGGCCGGGGTGGGCCTCGCCGGGGTCGGCGTCCGACGCGTGCGCGCCGCCGGTCAGCGGGGCGTCGCTCACTTCAGGAAGTCGGGGATGTCCAGGTCGTCGCCGTCGTCCTCGAACGTCGGGTCGCTCGCGGGGACGGACGCGACGGGCGCCTCCGCGTGCGGGCGGGCAGGCGCGGACTCGACGGCCTCGGGAGCGGCGACCGCTCCTCCGCCCGCGGCGACGAAGCCGCTGCGGCGGTTCTCGACCTTGGAGGCCGGCTCGCCGCCGTCGAAGCCCGCGGCGATGACGGTGACGCGCACCTCGTCGCCGAGGGTGTCGTCGATGACCGCGCCGAAGATGATGTTGGCCTCGGGGTGCACGGCCTCCTGCACGAGCTTGGCCGCGTCGTTGATCTCGAAGATGCCGAGGTTGGATCCGCCCTGGATCGAGAGCAGCACGCCGTGCGCGCCCTCGATGCTCGCCTCGAGCAGCGGCGACGCGACCGCGAGCTCGGCGGCCTTGATGGACCGGTCGGCGCCGCGGGACGACCCGATGCCCATGAGGGCCGATCCGGCGCCCTGCATCACCGACTTGACGTCGGCGAAGTCGAGGTTGATGAGGCCGGGGGTCGTGATGAGGTCGGTGATGCCCTGGACGCCCGCGAGGAGCACCTGGTCGGCGGTCGCGAAAGCCTCGAGCATGCTGATGCCGCGGTCGCTGATCTCCAGCAGGCGGTCGTTCGGGACGACGATGAGCGTGTCGACCTCGTTCTTCAGCGTCGCCACGCCGAGCTCGGCCTGCGCCGAGCGGCGCTTGCCCTCGAAGCCGAACGGCTTCGTGACGACGCCGATGGTGAGCGCGCCGATCGACTTCGCGATGCGGGCCACGACGGGCGCGCCGCCGGTGCCGGTGCCGCCGCCCTCGCCCGCGGTGACGAAGACCATGTCCGCGCCGGCCAGCGCCTCCTCGATCTCCTCCGCGTGGTCCTCGGCGGCGCGACGGCCGACCTCGGGGTCGGCGCCCGCGCCGAGGCCGCGGGTGATCTCGCGGCCGACGTCGAGCTTGACGTCGGCGTCGCTCATGAGCAGCGCCTGCGCGTCGGTGTTGATCGCGATGAACTCCACGCCCCGCAGACCCAGCTCGATCATGCGGTTCACGGCGTTCACGCCGCCACCGCCGATGCCGACGACCTTGATGACGGCGAGGTAGTTCTGGTTGTTCGACACGACGGGCCTCCGCTAGAACCTTCGACCTCCGGTGGAGGCTTAGAGTTTACTCAGTATGCATTTCCTGATCCCGACGTTAGGGGGCTCGGGGTCGGGGAGACGACTCCCGTGCCGCGTGTCGCGAAGGCCGGTCGGGATCAGGGTCCGGCGACGGGCGCGTCGGGTGCCGACACGTCGTAGGAGCCCACGTCGCCGCGGGCCTTCACGAGCGCCTGCAGCACCTGCGCCTTGTCGACCGAGCGCTCGCCGCTCCCCCACAGCACCTTCTTGCCGCTGCGGAGGGTGAGCATCACGTCGTCGGTCGTGTTCGCCTGGATGCTGTCGACCTGCGGCAGGAAGTCCGCGGGCAGCGCCACGAGCACGGCGGCCGCGGCCTGGAAGCGAGGGGACGAGAAGTCCGCGCTCGGCAGGTCGATGAGCGGGTAGCCGTCGGGGCGCGCCGTGGCGCGTTCGATCGTGATGCCCGCGGGATCCACGAGGTCGAAGCCCGCGCCCGACTGGATCACGGCCACGGGCGTGCGCTCGACGATGCGGATCACGAGCGTCGACGGGGGGCGGCTCTCGGTGCTGTAGCTGCGGATGAGGGGGAACGCGCGGAGCTCGTCCCCGACGCGGTCGAGGTCGACGAGCGGGAGCGGCGTGCCGACCTGGTCGGAGAGCGCCGCCTGGATGCTCTGCGGCGAGACGCGGTCGGCGCCCTCCACCTCGACGGTGCGGAGGGCGAGCAGCGGCGAGTACACGGCGATGCCGACGACGATCGCCAGGGTGAGGACGGCGCCGAGCGCGCCGAGGAGCCCGGCGCGGCGACGACGGGTGCGCTGGGTGAAGCGGCGCACCTCCTGGCGCTCGTAGCGCTGCCGCTCGCGACGGGCTCGCCGCAGCTGGCGGCGCGCCTCCGCGTCGCCGGTGGCCGCGCTCGCGGGGCGGGCGGGGCGGTGGGACCGG
>NZ_JAAVCB010000072.1:0-12026 GCF_014802555.1 Clavibacter sp.
AGCATTACCGTGGGACATCGAGGCCTCCTGGCGATGGTTGAACTGAACAGCTCCATCAAGCCAGGAGGCCTCTTCACACGCCCCGAAGTGTCACCAACGTCATGGCCGAGTACACCTAGCGCGGCCGGGTGGCCGACACCCTCGACGATCTGCTCTCCGCGGATCCCCACCGCATCTGGCAGGCCTCCAGGGAGATCATCGGCACCCGTGACACCGCCCTCCTGGACGCTCTCCGGACAGCGCTGCCGGCGATCCTGCGGGCGACGGCGGGCGTCGAGCTCGGCGGGATGATGCGGCCCGACCGCGACGCCCTCGACCACGCCCTCCGCAAGGTGCGGGACCACCGCAGCTGGTGGTGCTGGTGCGACGACCATCCGCGTCTCCCCTCCTTCGACCCGACCCGGGAGGAGGAGCGCGGGCACGCGCGGGTGCTCCGTCGAGATCGTGCCGCGTGGCCGGTGACCTACGAGTGCGGCTGCGTCGTCTGCGGCAGGCGGTTCGATGTCGAAGAGGGGGAGCACCACGCGCTCTGGTGGAGGTGGACCGCGCGGAGGAGATGAGGTGGGACCGCGCTCCCGGGCGGCGACCGGGAGCCGGCCGCCGCTCGGGAGGCGCGGATCAGGCCCCGACGAGCTGCCCCGCGAGGTAGCCGACGAGCTCGTCGAGCGGGATGCGCTCCTGCGCCATGGTGTCGCGCTCGCGCACGGTGACGGCCCGGTCGTCGAGGGTGTCGAAGTCGATCGTGACGCAGAACGGCGTGCCGATCTCGTCCTGGCGGCGGTAGCGGCGGCCGATGGCGCCCGCGTCGTCGAACTCGATGTTCCAGATCTTCCGCAGCTCCGCGGCGAGCTCGCGCGCGACCGGCGACAGCTTCTCGTTGCGCGACAGGGGCAGCACGGCGACCTTGACGGGCGCGAGACGGCGGTCGAGTCGGAGGACGGTGCGCTTGTCGACGCCGCCCTTCGCGTTGGGCGCCTCGTCCTCGTGGTACGCGTCGACGAGGAACGCCATCATCGACCGGGTGAGGCCGGCCGCGGGCTCGATGACGTACGGGATCCACCGCTCGTTCTTCGTCTGGTCGAAGTACGAGAGGTCCTGGCCGGACGCCTCGGAGTGCGTGCGCAGGTCGTAGTCGGTGCGGTTCGCGATGCCCTCGAGCTCGCCCCACGCGCCGCCGGCGAAGCCGAAGCGGTACTCGATGTCGACGGTGCGGGTGGAGTAGTGCGAGAGCTTGGCGGCCGGGTGCTCGAAGAGGCGGAGGTTCTCGGGGTCGATGCCGAGGTCGGTGTACCAGGCGTAGCGGGCGTCGATCCAGTACTGGTGCCACTCGGCGTCCGTGCCCGGCTCGACGAAGAACTCCATCTCCATCTGCTCGAACTCGCGCGTGCGGAAGATCCAGTTCTGCGGCGTGATCTCGTTGCGGAAGCTCTTGCCGATCTGGCCGATGCCGAACGGCGGCTTCTGGCGCGCGGCGCTGAGGACGTTGGCGAAGTTGACGAAGATGCCCTGCGCGGTCTCGGGGCGGAGATAGTGCAGGCCCTCCTGGTTGTCGACGGGGCCGAGGAAGGTCTTCAGCAGGCCGGAGAAGTTCTGCGGCTCGGTCCACGATCCGGGCTGGCCGGTGTCGGGGTCGTTCACGTCGGCGAGGCCGTTGACCGGCGGGTGGCCGTGCTTGGCCTCGTACGCCTCGAGGAGGTGGTCGGCGCGGTAGCGCTTGTGCGTGTGCAGCGACTCGACGAGCGGGTCGCTGAAGACCTCGACGTGGCCGGAGGCCTCCCACACGCGACGGGGCAGGATCACCGAGGAGTCGAGGCCGACGACGTCGTCGCGGCCGTTGACCATGGTCTGCCACCACTGGCGCTTGATGTTCTCCTTCAGTGCCACGCCGAGCGGCCCGTAGTCCCACGCGGAGCGCGAGCCGCCGTAGATCTCACCCGCCTGGAAGACGAAGCCGCGCCGCTTGGCGAGGTTGATGACCGGGTCGAGACGCGAGGGGGTTGCCACGTTTGCTCCTAGGTGGGGCCGGACTGGGTGCCCGGTCGGCGGACGGCGACCGGCCGGCGGGATGCCGGCGTCGCCGGGAAAGGCGGCCCCCAGTCTACGGGCGCTCCAGGCTCAGTCCTCGTCGCCGGCGGACCGCCGGTGCGCGAGCTCCACGATGCGGACGGTCTCGAGGGAGTCGCGCGGCTCGACCGGCACGGGTCCGCGGCCGCGGACGGCGTCGGCCATCGCGGCGTAGTAGTCGGCGTAGCGGCCGCGCTCGGTGGGGATCCGCTCCCCCGACGGATCACCGGCCGCCTCCACGAGGGTGCCCCACTCCGCCTCGGGGGCATCGCCGAAGCCGGGGTCGGTCGGCGCGGCCCCCTCCTTGAGCAGCGGCTCCTGCGGGTCGAGCCCGTGCACGGCGTACGCACCGGCGGTGCCGAGCACGCGGAAGCGCGGGCCCGCCAGCGCGGCGACGCGGCTGACGGTGATGTGCGACTGCACGCCCGACTCGTGCAGCAGCGAGTAGAAGGCGTCGTCGTCGCTCGCGGATCCGTCGCGCACCGTGGCGAGCTCGGACGCGAAGTCGGCGACCGGGCCGAACAGCTCGAGCGCCTGGTCGATGAGGTGGCTGCCGAGGTCGTAGGAGATGCCCGCGGCGTCGGCCGGCGTCTCGCGGTCCTGCCAGCGGTCGCGCACGGGTCCGCCCCAGCGCTCGAACGTCGACTCGAAGCGGTGGACCTCACCGAGACGGCCGGAGGCGATGAGCGCCTTGACGGTGAGGAAGTCGCCGTCGAGGCGCCGGTTCTGGAAGACGGAGAACGGGATCCGGAGCGCCTCCGCGCGCTCGATGAGCATGAGCGCCTCGTCCACGGTCGCGACGAACGGCTTGTCCATCACGACGGCGAGGTGCGCGTCGAGCGCTTGCAGCCCCTGGCGGAGGTGCGCGGAGGCGGGCGAGGCGATGACCACCATGTCGAGCTCGGCGGATCGCGCGAACAGCTCGTCGGCGGACGCGACGACGTCGGCACCCGGATGGCGCTCGCGCACCTGGGCCGCGCGGGCCGCGTCGGAGGTCGAGACGAGGGCGATCCGGTAGTCGGGGCTCGCCTGGAGGAACGGCGCGTGGAAGACCCGGCCCGCGAGGCCGTAGCCGACGATGCCCACGCGGATGGGCGCGTCGCCGCCCTCGGGCAAGGCGGCGGGGGCGGACGGACGGGGCGCGGTCTCGGGTGTGCTCACGTGCCGATGCTACTGACGGGCCGCGTCCGGGTCGTCCCCCGGCGTCGCGTCCGGATCCTCGGCCGACCCCTCGTCGGCGTCGCCCGCGTGCGCGTCGACCGCCCCGCCGAACCGCCGGTCGCGGTGCACGTAGCTCTCGACCGCGTCCCACAGGTCCTTCCGGTGGAAGTCCGGCCACAGCCGGTCGAGGAACACCATCTCCGCGTACGCCGACTGCCACAGCAGGAAGTTGCTCGTGCGCTGCTCGCCGGAGCTGCGGATGAAGAGGTCGACGTCGGGCACGTCCGGCAGGTACAGGTAGCGCTGGATCGTGCGCTCGTCGACGCGCGACGCCTTCAGCCGGCCGGCGTCCACGTCCTCGGCGATGCGCTTCACGGCGTCGCCGATCTCGGTGCGGCCGCCGTAGTTGATGCACATTGTGAGCGTCATGCCGGTGTTGCCCTTCGTCATCTCCTCCGCGACCTGCAGGTCGTCGATGACGCTGCGCCAGAGCCGGGGGCGGCGGCCGGCCCAGCGGATCCGCACGTTCCAGGCGTTCAGCTGGTCGCGGCGGCGGTGGATCACGTCGCGGTTGAAGCCCATGAGGAAGCGCACCTCGGCGGGTGAGCGCTTCCAGTTCTCGGTCGAGAACGCGTAGACGGACAGGTGCGTGGCGCCGAGCTGCACGGCGCCGGCGACGGTGTCGAACCAGGCCTCCTCGCCCGCCTGGTGGCCGGCGGTGCGCGGGAGGCCGCGCTGGTTGGCCCAGCGGCCGTTGCCGTCCATCACGACCGCGATGTGCTTCGGCACGAGGTCGGCGGGGATCGCGGGCGGCTGCTCGCCGGTCCAGTCGAGCGGCAGGTCGGTGCGTCCGGGGACCTCGGGGCGTCGGCTCATCGGGTCGTCTCCTGTGCTCGGGGGCGGTCGGCGGGGGTCGGGGGCAGGGCGTCGGGATCGGGGTCCGCGTCGCGCGGGGTCGACCGCACCACGGAGGCGGTCGCGGCGGCGAGGGCCGCGGCGGGATCCGGGTCGGCGCCGTCGACGTCGGGCGCGTCGAGCGGCACCGGCCGCTCCGTGGGCGGCAGGAGCTGGCGGGCGTCGCTGCGGTCGACGAGGCCGAGCGAGCGGATCCCCCGGTCGAGGTGCCACTGCGCGTACGCCGCGACCACGCCGCTCGCGCGCGCCTGCGACCGGAGCGTCGCGGCCTCCGCGTGCGGCCAGTCGCCCGTGAGGAGGGCGGAGAGGAGCGCGAGGGTGTCGACATCCAGCCGCGGGGATCCGGGCGGGGCGGCCGCGTCGGCCACCACGCCGCCGAGCTGGACGACGAAGGCGGAGTGCGGGCCGGGCGCGCCGGTGACCGCGCAGTCCTGGAAGCTCGGCGCCCAGCCGGCCATCGAGAGGCTCCGGAGCAGGTACGAGTCGAGCGTGAGGCTCGCGCCGTGCTCGCGGCGGCTCAGCGACCGGAGCGCGCCGACGAGGAGCAGGTACTGCTGCAGCGATCCCTCGTCCTCGGTGACGCGGTCGGCGGTCTCGACCATGGCGCTGGCGGCCGTGTAGCTGCCGTAGTCGGCCGCGATGAGGGCACCGTAGGAGGCGATGGACTCGGCCTGCGTGATGATGTCGAGCGTCCGGCCCTCGAAGAACTGGGCGTCCGCCACCATGAACGGCTCGAGCCGCGCGCCGAACTTCGACTGCGTGCGGCGCACGCCCTTCGCTACCGCGCGGATCTTCCCGTGCTGCCGCGAGAGCATCGTCACGATCCGGTCCGCCTCGCCCAGCTTGTGGGTGCGCAGGACGACGATCTCGTCACGGTAGAGGGGCACCCCTCGATTATCCGCCCCGCGGCTCCGCTCCCCCGCCGTCGCCGCGCGGAGCGCACCGGAGCCGCCCGGCGTCTCGCGGCCGGGCGCGGCACCCGCGCTGTGCTATCAAGGGGAGGCCATGGATCCCGTCCCCCTCACCATCCCGCTCTGGGCGGACCTCCTGGCGGTCAGCATCGGCAGCCTCCAGGGCGCCATGTTCGCGGCGGGATTCCGGGACCGCCGCCTCGACCTGCTCGGCGTCGCCATCATCGGCACGGCCACCGGGCTCGGCGGCGGGCTCCTCCGCGACGTGTTCCTCAACGTCACACCGGCGGCCCTCTCCAGCAACTGGCTCATGCTCATCGCGGTCGCGGCAGCCCTCGGCGGCATGCTGCTCGAGCGGATCTTCACGCGCCTCGACGTGGTCATCACCGCCCTCGACGCCCTCACCATCGGCCTGTTCTGCGCCATCGGCACGTCGAAGGCGCTGGCGGCCGGCGTGCCGGAGGTGCCCGCCGTCTTCATCGGCGTGGTGTCGGCCGTCGGCGGCTCGTTCGTCCGCGACCTCCTGCTCAACCTGCCGATCGCGATGATGCACGTGGGCTCGCTCTACGCGGTCGCCGCGGGCGTGGGCGCGGTCATCGTGGTGCTGCTCGCGGCGTTCGGCGTGACCATGTGGGTCGCGGCCATCGTCTGCGTCGCCGTCACCGCGACCACGCGGCTCCTGGCCGTGCGCTTCGGCTGGAGCCTCCCGGAGCAGCGCGCGCTCAGCCGCCTGCGGTTCACGGCCCTGCGCCGGCCGCGGCCGCGCCGCTGATCCACGGGACGCGCGCGCACGCGATCGCACGTCCCCCCGCGCGACGACGGCCGGGCGTCGCCGCCCGGCCGTCGTCGTCGTCGTGGGATCGCGCGTCGCGCGGAGCAGCTCAGACCGCGGCCAGCTCCGGCTCGCGCACCGTGCGGCGGATCGCCCGGTTGACGCCCGAGACGATCGCCTCGAGCGACGCCGTCGAGCTGTCCTCGTCGATGCCGACGCCCCAGAGGCGCACGCCCTCGACCTCGAGCTCCACGTAGGACGCGGCCAGCGCGTCGCCGCTCGCGCTGAGCGCGTGCTCCACGTAGTCGAGGAGCCGCACCTCGACGCCCTGGTCGGCGAGCACCTGCAGGAACGCCGCGATCGGGCCGTTGCCGGACGCGGACGCCTCGCGCACCTCGTCGCCGTCGCGGAGCACGACGTCGAGGGACACCGATCCGCCCATGTCGCTCGACGTCCGCGTGGACGTGAGCTCGAACCGGCCCCACTTCTCCTCGACGCGGTCGAGCGGCGCGGGCAGGTACTCGTCCTGGAAGACCGACCAGATCTGGGCGCTGGTGACCTCGCCGCCCTCGGCGTCCGTCTTGGCCTGCACGACGCCGGAGAACTCGATCTGCAGGCGGCGCGGCAGGTCGAGCGAGTGGTCGGCCTTCAGCAGGTAGGCGACGCCGCCCTTGCCGGACTGCGAGTTGACGCGGATGACGGCCTCGTAGGAGCGGCCGAGGTCCTGCGGGTCCACCGGCAGGTACGGGACGGCCCACGGGATGTCGTCGACCGTCACGCCCTGCGCCGCGGCGTCGACGGCCATCGCCTCGAAGCCCTTCTTGATGGCGTCCTGATGGGATCCGCTGAACGCCGTGTAGACGAGGTCGCCCGCCCAGGGGCTCCGCTCCGGCACGGCCAGCTGGTTGCAGTGCTCGGCCGTGCGCTTGATCCCGTCGAGGTCGCTGAAGTCGATCTGGGGGTCGATGCCCTGCGTGAAGAGGTTGATGCCGAGCGCGACGAGGTCGACGTTGCCGGTGCGCTCCCCGTTGCCGAAGAGGCAGCCCTCGATGCGGTCGGCGCCCGCCAGGTAGCCGAGCTCCGCGGCGGCGACGGCCGTGCCGCGGTCGTTGTGCGGGTGCAGCGACACCAGGATCTCGTCGCGGCGGTCGAGGTGGCGGCACATCCACTCGATGGAGTCGGCGTAGACGTTCGGCGTCGCCATCTCGACGGTCGCGGGCAGGTTGAGGATGACCTTACGCTCGGGGGTCGGGTCGAAGACCTCCACGACGCGATTGCAGATCTCCGCCGCGAACTCGAGCTCGGTGCCGGTGTAGCTCTCGGGCGAGTACTCGTAGTAGACGTCCGTCTCGGGGATCGTCTCCTCGTACCTCTTGCAGAGGCGCGCACCCTCGAGCGCGATGTCGATGATCCCCTGCCGGTCGGTGCGGAACACGACCTCGCGCTGCAGCACGCTCGTCGAGTTGTAGAGGTGGACGATGGCCTGCTTCGCGCCGCGGATCGACTCGTAGGTGCGGGCGATGAGGTGCTCGCGCGCCTGCGTGAGGACCTGGATGGTGACATCGTCCGGGATGGCGCCCTCCTCGATGAGGCTGCGCACGAAGTCGAAGTCGGTCTGGCTGGCCGACGGGAAGCCGACCTCGATCTCCTTGTAGCCCATGCGCACGAGCAGGTTGAACATGATCCGCTTGCGCTCGGGGCTCATGGGATCGATGAGCGCCTGGTTGCCGTCCCGCAGGTCGACCGCGCACCAGCGCGGGGCCTCGGTGATGCGGCGGGCGGGCCAGGTGCGGTCGCGCAGGTCCACGGTGATCTGCTCGTGGAACGGGCGGTACTTGTGGATCGGCATCCCGCTGGGGGTCTGCGTGCTCTTCATGGTCGTCTCCTCGTCTGGTTCGGGTCAGCCGTGACGGGACTCCGCGACGAGGAGGGCCGGATCAGGCCTCGCCGCGGCGACTAAGGAGGAGGCGGCCGGACTGCATGGGATCCACGGTACACCGACGCCGCGAGGGTCCGCACCCGGCTCGGCGCCCGATCGGCGCTCAGCGCGCGGAGCGGAGCACGCGCGTGAGGTCGCGCACCGACGTCGACGGCAGGTACGCCCGCGTGAGCGCGAGGCCGATGGTCGGCAGGGCGGTCGGGTCCGGGTAGGCCATGATCAGCGGCACCAGCTCCGGCTGGAACTTGCGCTTGAACTCCAGCAGCGAGCGGAACCCGTAGACCGGCTCCAGCGAGTCGGCGAGGAGCTCGAGGATCCGCTCGACCGCGCTCTCCTGGTCGTCCGCGTCGCCGCCGGCGTCCGTCTGCTCACCCGAGGGCGACGCCGCCCGGGTCTGCGCGAGCGGCGCGGCGGAGAGGCTCATGAACTCGATGCCGTCGTCCTTCATCCGCATGGCCGAGCGCGCGATGAGGAACTCCATCACGCCGTTGATCCCGTCGGGTCGGCGGCGCATGAAGTCGAGCGTCCAGCCGACCACCTCGCCGTCGCGCCAGGTGGGCAGCCAGCTCGTCGCGGCCTGCACGTGGTCGTCGGCGTCGACGGCGAGCATGAGCCGCACAGCCGGATCCCGCAGCTCCTCCACGCCGCCGAGGGTGAAGCCCATCTCGGGCAGCTCCTTCTCCGCCACCCACTCCTCGGACATCTGCTCGATCTGGCTCGCCCAGGCGAGCGGCAGCTCGGCCCATGTGGTCCACTCGGCGCGGATGCCGGCGCGATCGGCCCGGTTGATGGACGTGCGCACGTCCTGCCACTTCTTGCCCGTGGTCTGCCAGGTGCCCGGCCGCACGACGGTCTCCTCCGCGACGACGAGCGTCTCCCAGCCCATGTCACGGAACAGCGGCGTCATCGACGCGGGGACGCTGTAGAACACCGGTGTCCACCCGTTGTCGTCGGCGAAGCGCGCGAACTGGCCGAGGACGTCGCGGAGCGCGCCGTCGTCGGCGGGCGGGCCGAGCGGCGCGGCCGTCGTGATGGCCACGCTCGCGACCACCCGGTAGGCCACCACCGTCTGCCCGTCGGCGGCGATCCAGTGCGAGTTGCCGGGCCACGTCGCCATGTGGGACAGCGAGCCGATCGCCCCGCGGCGAAGGGCCGGCGTGACGCGCGCCTGCGCCCGGGGCACCGCGGCGATGCGGACGTCGGCGATGGCGCGGAGGCTCGCGATGACCAGGATGATCCAGAACGCCGGCCCGACGCCGCGGTAGACGACGTCGGTGATCGGGTCGGTCGGCAGGAAGTCGAGCGACTCGCCCCGGAGGAAGGACGCCGGGATGAAGCGGTCGGGCGCCTCGGCCAGCAGGTCGTTGAGGTCGACGGGCCGGGTGAAGGCGTCGGAGAGCGCCAGCCCCGTCGCCACGAAGAGCGCCATGAGCCCGGCCAGGGCGACGCCCGTGGTCACGAGGAAGCGCCGGATCGCCGGGGCCGTCGACAGGATGGTGAAGTGCCGGCGGAGGAGCACCAGGACGATCGCGCTGCCGAGCGGCAGCGCCACCGACGCCACGAGGGCGGCCACTGCCTCCGGGTGCGCGGACGGCGAGGCGGACAGCCGGGGCGAGACCATGTCGCGGTGCACGAGCATCCCGAACGCGTAGGCGGACAGCACGGCGAGCAGCGTGTTGACGCTCACGGCCAGCCACACGGCGAAGCGCCGCCCGCGCGCCAGGCCGTAGGCGGCGACCAGCAGCGCGAGCAGCGGCGCCACCGAGAGCAGGATCGGACCGACCCCGCCGCCGATGCGCGCCAGCATGATCTCCTGCAGGCAGTCGTGCGTGAAGTCGCTCGAGAGGCAGCGGGTGGAGATCGCGTCGCCAGGAACCCGGTCGTCGACGAACAGGAGCGCGATGGGGGCGAGCGGGCCGTAGCGGCTGCGGGACAGCAACGCGATGACGGGGCCGGTGCCGAGGATCGCGACGACCGCCGCGAGCATCACGCGCACCTCGTGATGGGAGCTGCGCTGCCAGAGCGCTCCGCCCGCCGGCCGGTGCAGCAGCGCGCCGACGACGCCGCCGACCAGGATCGCGAGGAGCCGGTAGAGGTCGCTCGGCTGGCCCGAGTAGAGCAGGAACACGAGCACCACCACGACGAGCACCACGCGGATGCGACGCCGCCACATCACGCCGGCCCACGCGCTCGACAGCGCGAGCACGCCCGCGACGGCGGTGAGCGGATCCGCCGTGGCCACGCCCCGCACGCCGTGCGACCACAGCTCGCCGTCCACGAGCCCGAGGGCCTGGACGGCGATGCCGAGGAGCGACCCGACGGTGCCCGTGAGCACGAACCCGAGGAGCGTCCGCCACCAGCCCATGAGGTGCTCCGCGACGCCGACGAGCACCAGCACGGCCAGGAGCGAGACGACGAGCTCCACGGGTCCGTCGGTGAGGAACGCCGCCGTGGCGGTGGTCCACCAGTGGCCCCGCTCGACGACCGCCTCGTAGCCCGTCGCCAGCTCGTGGTGGACGACGCGGCGCCACGGTGCCGAGACGACGGGGAGCACGGCGAGCAGGAGGATCACGAGCGCGATCCCCAGCGTCACCCGCTGCGCGACGAGGCGGGTGAGGAGGGCGCGTGCGGCGCCCTGGAGCGTGAGGATGCGGGGGCGCGGCGTCATCGGGTGAGGCCCAGCCGCTGGCCGAGCGGCGGGAGGATGCCGTGCACGCACGTGTTGACGGCCCCCCAATCGTGCGCGCGCCCGGGCGCCGTGCTCATGCGCGTGTCCATGCCCGCCGCCTTCGCCGCCGCCTCGATCTGCTCCACCTCCGGACGATACTGCTGGTCGACCTCCCCCACGCAGAAGAACGCCGTGCTGTCGGGATACGGCGCGCGCGACTCCATGATCGCCGCGGGGAAGGCGGCGGCGTACCTCGCCTGCGATCCCCCGAAGGCGGCGGCCACCGTGTCGCCGCCGCGCGTCGGAGCGACCTCGCCCGAGATGTCGACGATGGTCCCGAAGAGGTCCGGGCGTGCCGAACCGATCTGGGCGGCGCAGGTGCCGCCCTGCGAGAAGCCGAGGATGGTCCAGCGATCGGCTCCCGGCAGGACGCGCAGGTGGGCCGTGATCCAGGCGGGCACGTCGACCGTGAGGTACGTCGACGTGTTCCCGAGCGGGGAGTCCACGCACATGGGGTTGGCGTCCTGGGCCCCGAGGTGGTCCGGGATGACGACGATGGGCGCCAGCCCGCCGTTCGCGGCGGCGTACTCGTCGAGGACCCTGTCCACGCGGCCCGATGCGATGAGGTCGAGCGGGGAGCCGGGCTGGCCTGACATGGCGACGACGACGGGCAGGGCGGGCGCATCGGACACGAGCGCGGCCGGGGGCAGGTAGACGAGCCCGTCGCGTGCCGCGAATCCCGACTGCGTGCCCGGGATCGTGACGCTGCCGACGCGACCCCGTGCGGGCAGGTTCTCCGACGCCCGCCAGGTCTCCGCGACGGGCGCCGTCGATGCTGCGTCGACCGGCGCGCCTGCGGCGTCCGGGGCGGGGAGGGCCGAGACGTCGAGCGGGCTGATCCGCGAGATCCCGAACGCGGCCGCGATGTTCGGGTACTCCTGGAGGTCGGCGTTGATCCCGATGGCGGTCGCGAACACGACCAGCGGCGCGATCAGGACGGCGAGCACGGTGTGCAGGATGCGCAGGCCGCGCGGCGGTGCCCCGCGCCCGCCGACGCCCGTGACCGCGCTCCGGCTCCTCGCGACCACGACGCCCGCCACGCCGAGCCCCAGTCCGCCGAGCGCCGTCCAGACGCGCGTGGGCACGGACAGGATCACCCCGAAGAGGTCGAGGAGGTCCCCGAGGACCCACGTGAGCGCGAGGCCGGCGAGCCCTCCGGCGACCGCGCCGATGAGGATCGCCCGCGCGGCGCGGCGCGGGGCCGCCGCGCGGGCGCCCGTCCGGATCCTGGCCCGACGGGCGATCAGGAGGAGGAGCGCCAGGCCGACGATCGGCACCACCGTCGACGCGGTCACGAAGGACGCCGAGATGATCGGGAGGTCGGCGAGATCGTGGAGCACGGTGGTCCTCTGGGGCGGTGACGAAGGCGATCGAATCTAGCCCACGCGATCCTGAGCGAGCAGGGTGGCGCGGGGAGCGGCTAGCTGTAGTTCCCAGTGAGGTTGTGAACGCGTTCGGCGGGCGTGAGTCCGCCGATGCCGGTGTGGGGGCGGTGGTGGTTGTAGTGATGCAGCCAGGCAGGGTAGGTCGCGGCGC